>JAZNGX010000119.1:0-3056 GCA_045576675.1 Clostridia bacterium
TATTGTACTCTTAAAGAACCAACCACAGGAGTATTACTATCCTTAGCCCATACAAATATCCTTAGTTTGTTAGCTGATGAATAGTCGCCCAAGCCAGTTAATGTTATTTTTTCCTGCAAAGGTGCACCATTTACTGTCGGAGCAATTGATAAATCAGTATAATCAAGTATTCCAAGCAACTCTGTGTTAGAATATACTGCTATATAAAGCTTTGCATCAATATTATCAATGCTTCCGTCACCGTAAACAGTAGACTTTAAAGTATATTCTGAAGTCTCATTTAAATCACTGAAATTCTGAACAACCTTTCCGTCAGCATTATTAAGTGAAAGTTCATCTAACCAAAGAGCCGGAATCACTTCATTAGATATTTTCTTAATGAGTAAATTATCCATTAAATAATAAGCCTTGCTTAAATCTTCAACAGAGCTATGAGAAGAATGAGAGCCTCTTGGACACATTGTAAGCTTATATGCTTTCGTGTCATCGTTAAATCTTGCATCTGTAATTGTATGTGTTATCGCTATTTCACCATTAAAATAAACTTTAATAGTATTACCTATAGCTTCAATTTTTAATTTTACCGTCTCACCAGCAGGTAGTGCATATTTTTCTTCAAATACAGGTTCAACCTCTACTGTTTCGCTACCTATATATTTTCCAATCTGGAACGCACCTTTATTAGTTGTTCTATCAGGTTTATAATATACACGATATAGTTCCGTGCCCGAAACTTTTCTTATATCAACACGTAGACCGTTTGTATTTATAGCACCACCATAACCAAGATCAAACTCTACTGAAAAATCTTTTGGTGTAGCAATATCCTCTAACGTGCCCCATTCATAATTCATCTTTAACATATAGTTATCAGAATTTTTTGGATAAACAATCGGTGCAAAATGTTCCGATTTACTACCTTCATCTGCATAAGTTGGCTGAGTTGCACTGAATCTATCTTCAAATACAATATCATTAACTTCTAAATCACTCTTATTAAATTTTTTAATTAAAAGATTGTCAATATTAAAGCTGCAATCAGTTGTAGCAGAACTCATCCAGTTTCTGATAGAGTAAAGGCTCATATAGTAAAAGTTGTTATTTACAATAGCTTCTGTTGCTTTTACTTCGTGAATCTTTTCATAATCGAAGTATATAATAAGCTTATCTTCAAAAGTAATAAATTTCAAGTGATGAGTTGCTTCACCGGCAGGATCACTAATGTTATATTTAGTGTTGTTTACTTTGCTGCCTATCGGGCTGCCAAACTCGTGTGCATCACCTATAAGTACACCTGTTCCTGAACCTTGTTTGTCCATAGTACCCCAGTCTGCAACATAGAAGAAATAACCCTCTTTGTTGTCAGTGCCTGTATTCCACGGAAAAGTATCTCTCATTTGAACCTGAAAAGCATTGAACTTTTTACTTGTTATGTCAAATTCAACAGAGGCGTTTTTAGGAACTTTAATATACTCGTCAAAACCGCCTTCAGGAATAACTTTCAAAGTACCGTTTTCTAAAGAAGATACCACATCACCATTAGTTTTTGTTTCTTTTACATACGACGGTACACTGCCATTGAAGTTTTCATATAACACTACATCATCAGCAAGCTTTGTTCCAGCAATTAATTCATCAAATTTGCTTTTCAAAGCATCTACAGAAGCATATGATTTTGCATTATATAAGTCAGTTAGCAACTGTGATTTAACAGCTTCAGCAAGATTAACCTACCATAATCATTCTATTATCAATAACTGCTTTATAAGCATCCAGAGAAAAACCGACCGGTTTCCATAAAAGACCAACATTTGATGCAAGGTCTGACGGGTTACTTAATGACGCACATACTACGTACCAAAATGGATATAACGTAATTATCATAAGGAACAGCATAAAAACTATATTTAAAAAATCAAAAATCCAATCCCCAAATGTTCTTTTTAAATACATTATTTAACCCTCTTTTCTACCACAAACTTGTCTCATTTACTTTTTTGCTTGTTTGATTAGCGATAATTATCATAACCAAATTAACAAGGGAGTTAAATAATCCTACCGCTACACTGAAGCTGTAATCTGCATTAATCAAACCTCTTCTGTAAACATATGAAGAAATAATATCTGCCGTTTCATATGTATTAGGATTATATAACAAAATTACCTTTTCGTATCCGACATTCATCATATTACCGATATTTAGTATCAGCATAATTGAAATTGTTGGTGTAATACCCGGTAATGTTACACTTAAGAACTGTCTCCATCTGCCAGCACCGTCGATTGAGGCTGCAGCATAAAGCTCCTGGTCAATACCTGTTAATGCAGCTAAATAAAGAATTGAACCCCAACCTACACCTTGCCAGACACCACTTGCCACATAAATAGTTCTGAAGTATTCGGGATATAGTAAGAAGCTTACGCGTTCGCCACCAAACATTTCAATTATAGTGTTAATAATACCGCTTTGTGATGTAAAGTCCGTAATCATACCACATATAACAACCATAGATACAAAATGAGGCAGATATGTAACAGTCTGAACGGTTTTCTTAAACCATTTGCTTCTGAGTTCATTCAGCAACACTGCCAAAATGATAGGAGCCGGAAAACTGAATATTAAACCATATATATTCAAAAGCAATGTGTTTCTGATAACACGCCAGGCGTAATAGCTGTTAAAAAACTCCTTAAAGTGTCTGAAACCTACCCATGCACTTCCAAAAACACCTTTAACAGGATTAAAATCCTTAAAAGCGATTATAATACCATACATTGGAATATAGCAAAATATCAGATACCATAAAACTACTGGAATAGCGAGAAAAATCAAATATTTGTTAATTCGGAAGTCAGTTACTATTCTATCAAACACCGAATCTTTTTTTAATCCTACACCTGTTTGGTGCGACAGTGTTAAATTCTTTTCATTTTTTTTGGTTATTGCCACCGTATTTGCCCCCTTGCATACATACAATCATAATATGAGATTATAAAGCATAACTATCTATACTATTGATTATAAATAATTCCTGTATCTATTTAAAGTGAAAAAT
>JAZNGX010000120.1:0-18059 GCA_045576675.1 Clostridia bacterium
CTGTTAAAAATTAAATTCTATATTTGCTTTTGCTATATTTTTTCTTTCTATTGTAACATTGCCATCCGGCAAATCAAGTGAAATAGAGTCGTCATTAAAACTGTTTAATATACCTTCATACTCTTTTGCATTATTAACTGGCTTATAAAGCTTAACTCTAACAGTTTCACCTATTGCACTTTCAAAGTGCTTATTCTGCTTTAAAACTCTTTCAATACCAGGTGAAGAAATTTCAAGAAAATAGTTATCTTCAATCAAATCAACCTCGTCAAGATATGTGCTAAGCTCACGGCTGATTGACTCGCAGTCATTTAAATCAACGCCTTCTTCTCTGTCAATATACACTCTTAAAAACTTGTTTGGTCCTTCTTTAACAAGCTCAACATCGTATACTTCATAGCCGTATTTATCAGATATTTTTTCTGCATTTAAAGCAACCTCTGCTTCAATTTTTGAATATGCCATTATCTCACCTCCGTAAGCAGTTGTGTTAATACAAAACAAAGAGTGGGTTTAACCCACTCTTTGCAACAACTCTATAATGCAAATTTATTATAACACAATTATTTTGAAAAATCAAGTGTTTTTTATAATTTTTCTATATCTTCCTGTGTTAATACGGTAATATTTGCATCTTTCAAATATTTTATAGCCGAATCATTGTCATCAACTTTTAAAATTACCATAGCATTGTCTTTGTTTGTACCTACAAAAGCATACATATATTCCACGCTCATACCTGTTGCAGTAAGTGACAATAGTGCCTTTGCAAGACCGCCCGGATGATGGTCAACCACTATACCAACAACATTTGTAATTTTAAATGTTAAACCGCTTTCTTTTAAAGCAGCCTCTGCTGAAACAGGGTCAGTAACTATAAGTCTTAATATTCCATAATCAACTGTATCAGCGATTGACAATGCAAGAATATTAACACCGTATTCTGCAAGAATTCTTGTAACCTCTGCCATACGACCTGATTTGTTTGTAACAAAAATAGAAATCTGCTTAATATACATAAGGTTTTCCTCCTATTTTAATACTCTTTTATCAATAACACGTTTAGCTTTACCTTCACTACGCTGTATTGTTTTTGCTTCAACCAAAGTGATTTTTGCTTTTAAACCAAGTACACTTTCAACCTTTCTTGAAATATTAGCCTTAATATCTTCAACACGCTTAACTTCATCTGAAACCAAGCCTTCAGACATTTCAACCTGAATTTCAAGTGTATCAGTGTTATCAATTCTATCAACGATAATCATATAGTGCGGTGCAGTTTCACCAAGCTCTAAAAGCACAGACTCAATCTGTGACGGGAACACGTTTACACCACGGATTATAAGCATATCGTCACTTCTTCCGCTCGGCTTTGTCATTCTTACCGAGGTTCTTCCGCACTCACAAACATCGTAATTAAGTGATGAAATATCTCTTGTTCTGTATCTGATAAGCGGAAACGCCTGCTTTGTAAGTGTAGTAAATACCAATTCGCCCGAAGTCTTTTCAGGAAGAACGTCACCTGTATCGGGGTTGATAATTTCAGGAACAAAATGGTCTTCCCAAACGTGTAAGCCGTTCTGATGCTCACAGTCCATAGAAACACCCGGACCCATAATTTCACTTAAACCATAAATATCGTGAGCCTTGATGTTAAGCCTTGTCTCAATTTCCTTACGCATATTTTCAGTCCAGGGTTCTGCACCAAAAATACCAACTTTTAATGGGATTTTTGACGTATCAATACCCATTTCACGCATAGAATCACCAAGGTACAAAGCGTATGAAGGTGTGCAGCAAAGTGCATCAACACCAAAGTCTACTATACAGTTAATCTGCCTTTGAGTGTTACCTGCTGAAGCCGGAACAGTCAATGCACCTATTTTTTGTGAACCGCCGTGTGCACCAAGACCCCCTGTGAACAAGCCATATCCGTATGAAACCTGAATTTTTGAGGTTTTGTCAAGACCGGCCATTGTTAAACAGCGTGCCATAACCTCATCCCACAAATCAAGGTCATCCTTTGTATAACCAACAACAATCTGCTTACCTGTTGTACCACTCGATGCGTGGATTCTTACAACATTATCAAGCGGAGTTGCAAACAAGCCATATGGATATGTATCACGCAAATCCTGCTTATATGTGTAAGGCAGCTTAGGTAAATCCTCAATTGATTTAATATCACCGGGCAAAAGACCAATTGCATCCATCTTTGCTCTGTAATGAGGAACATTGTTATAAACACGTTCCACAAGCTCGACCAGTCTTTTTGACTGCAATTCAGTCATTTCATCACGGCTCATTGTTTCAGCCGCTTTGTTCCAAAAATTACTCACTTTTATCACGCCTTTCTACATATTATAACCCAATTCAAATGCTTTAACATTAATTTCGTAGAATTTTGGAGGTACAGTTTCTTTCAATACTTCTAACCATATTTCCTTATCAATATCCATTTTTGATGCTAAAACACCAATTAATACAACGTTTACTGCCTTTACATTACCTGCTTCAATTGCAAGCTTTGCAGCATCAAGAGCAATCATTGAGATTCCCTTGCTGTTAATCTTTTCAATTATATTTTCGGGATATTTTGCCGCACCTATAATTACAGGCATCGGGTCAATTGTCTGTGTATTAACAATCAACTTTCCATCTTTTTTTAGATACTGAATGTATCTGTATGCTTCAAGCTGTTCAAATGCAAGAATAATATCAGCACCACCTTCGTTTATAACAGGTGCATTAACCTTATCACCATATCTTACATATGTAACAACACTACCGCCTCGCTGGCTCATTCCGTGAACTTCAGAAACCTTAACATCAAAACCCTGCTTAATTGCAACGTTACCTAAAATCCTGCTTGCAAGCAAGGTTCCCTGACCACCGACACCAACAATCATAATACTCTTATTCATTGCTGTTACCTCCTATCGCAGAAAGCTTGCACAGCTTTGTACATAGACCGCAGCCATTGCACTGTGTAGCATCAATTTCAACAACACCATCTTTTAACGATATTGCAGGACAACCAATTTTCATACACATTTTGCAGTTAACGCATTTTGTTTTGTCAATTGAAAGCGGTCCCGGATACTTTACACTCTTTAAAAGAGCACACGGACGTTGTGATATAATAACAGATGGCTCGTCTGTTGCAATTTCTTCTTTAACTATCTTTTCAAAGTTTGCAATATCAAACGGATCAGCAACAGTAACTCTGTCAACACCAATAGCTTCACAAAGCTTAATAAGATTAACCTGCTTTGTGGGCTCGCCTTTGATTGTTTTTCCTGTAGTAGGATTATCCTGATGACCTGTCATACCTGTAATTGAATTATCAAGAATAATAACTGTACTGCAACCCTTGTTATAAACCAAATCAACTATGCCTGTTATACCGCTGTGCATAAATGTGGAGTCACCAAGAATTGCAACTGTTTTATTCTTGAAATCAGCATTGCCTGATTTTTCAATACCATGAGCCATACCGATGCTTGCACCCATACATACACAAAAATCAATGCTCTGAAGTGGTGCTAAAGCACCCAATGTATAGCATCCTATATCACCGCAAACAGTAAGCCCAAGCTTTTTCAAAACATAGAACATACCTCTATGCGGGCAGCCAGCACACATTACAGGAGGTCTTACCGGGATTTGCTCTTCAACTGTATATGTATCAACATCTTCGCCGCTTATAGCCTTTTTAACTATATTTGTATTATACTCACCAAGCAACGAGAAAATTTCTTTACCAACAACATCAATACCTAAAATTTTGCACTGATTTTCAATTACCGGGTCAAGCTCCTCAACAACATAAATCTTATCAACCTTAGCAGCAAAATCACGAATGAGCTTTTCTGGCATCGGGTAAACAAGACCAAGCTTTAAGAATGATGCATTCGGGAAAGCTTCTTTTGCATACTGATAGCAGATACCCGCAGTAATAATACCAATTTTTGTATCATTAATTTCTACTGTATTAAGCGGGCAGTCTTCTGCATATGATGCCATATCCTTAAGACGCTGTTCAACATATACGTGTCTTACCTTCGCCATAGCAGGCATCATAACATTTTTACCGGGGTTTTTTTCATATTTTGAAGGTTCAATTTCCTGTCTGTCATTAAGCTCAACAAGGCTTTGTGAATGAGAAACTCTTGTTGAAAGTCTTAATATAACAGGGGTGTCATATTTTTCACTAAGCTCATATGCAAGCTTTGTATATTCCTTACACTCACTGCTGTCTGATGGCTCAACAACAGGAATTTTTGCTGCCATCGCAAGCATTCTTGTGTCCTGCTCATTCTGTGAGCTATGCATACCGGGGTCATCTGCAACACAAACAACCAAACCGCCTTTAACACCTGTATACGATGCAGTAAACAATGGGTCTGCCGCAACGTTAAAACCAACGTGCTTCATACAAGTTGCAGAACGAGTGCCGCTTAACGCAGCACCAATTGCAACCTCTGCGGCAACCTTTTCATTAGGTGCCCATTCAGAATATATTTCTTCATATTTTGCAACATTTTCAGTAATCTCGGTACTTGGTGTACCTGGGTATGAAGCAACGACCTTAACGCCTGCTTCATATATGCCTCTGGCAACAGCTTCGTTGCCCAATAACAGCTTTTTCATAGCTTTCTCTCCTATTTAATAACAATATTTACAAGCTTGTTTGGAATAACAATTGTCTTAACAACCTGCTTACCGTCAGTTAACTCTTTGATTTTATCATCATCAAAAGCGGCTTTTTCAATTTCTTCTTTCGAAGCAGATGCCGATACAACAATCTTACTCTTAATTTTTCCATTAATCTGAACAACTAGCTCGTAACTGTCATCCTTAGTTTTTTCTTCATCATATTCAGGCCATTTTGTATCAGTGATTGTACCATCAAAGCCTGCAAGTTCCCATAACTCCTCAGTAATATGAGGTGCGATAGGATTGAGCAGTGTGATGAATGTTTTAAACTCACCTTTTGTGATTTTACCTGCTTTTGCTACATCATTTATTAATGCCATAAGTGCTGCAATTGCAGTATTGAACTTCATTTTATCAATATCGCTTGTTACCTTCATTATGGTCTTATGCATTGCTGATTCAAGCTCTTTGGAATATCCGTCACCATCAACTAAAATATCCTGAAGATTCCATACTCTCTCCAAGAACTTATAACAGCCCTTTACACCGTTCATTGACCAAGGTGTTGCCTGATCAAACGCACCAATAAACATTTCGTATGTTCTAAAGGTATCTGCACCATAATCATTTACAATATCATCTGGGTTAATTACGTTTCCTCTTGATTTAGACATTTTTTCGCCATTTTCACCAAGAATCATACCATGTGAAGTTCTCTTCTGATACGGTTCTTTTGTTGGAACAACACCAATGTCATATAGGAACTTATGCCAGAATCTTGAGTACAACAAGTGAAGTGTTGTATGCTCCATACCACCATTGTACCAATCGATTGGCAACCAGTATTTAAGCTTTTCTTCTGCAGCAATAGCACTGTCATTCTCGGGGTCAATATAACGTAAGAAATACCAAGACGAACCTGCCCACTGAGGCATTGTGTCTGTTTCTCTGTGTGCAGCACCACCGCATTTTGGGCACTTTGTTTTAACCCAATCTGTAAGCTTTAACAGCGGTGATTCGCCCTCTTCACCAGGCTCAAAGTTTTCTGTTTCGGGAAGCATCAGTGGCAACTGCTCATATGGAACAGGTACCCATCCACATTCAGGACAGTTAACAAGCGGAATTGGCTCGCCCCAGTAACGCTGACGTGAGAATACCCAGTCGCGAAGCTTGAAGTTAACCTTTCTTGTGCCGATTCCCTTAGATTCCAAATCATCTATAATAGCTTTTTTAGCCTGTGCAACAGTCATTCCGTCAAGGAAGCCTGAATTTACCATAATGCCTTCTTCAACATCGGTATAAGCTTCATTCTGAACATTCTCGCCACCTGAAACAACTTCAATTATAGGCATATTAAATTTCTTTGCAAAATCCCAATCACGTGTATCGTGAGCAGGAACCGCCATAATAGCACCCGTACCATAGGTTACAAGCACGTAATCGGAAATCCACACAGGGATTTCTTTCCCGTTAACAGGATTTATTGCAGTAATACCTTTTAGCATTACGCCTGTTTTGTCTTTTGCAAGCTCAACTCTTTCAAACTCGCTCTTTTTAGCAGCCTGTTGCTTATAATTATTTACCTCATCAAGGTTTGTGATTTTATCACTGTACTTTTCAATATAAGGATGCTCAGGTGATAAAACCATATAAGTAGCACCAAAAAGTGTGTCAGGACGAGTTGTATAAACAACAATCTCATCATCTATGTCTTTTAATTTAAACTTAACCTCTGCCCCCTCTGAACGCCCAATCCAGTTTTTCTGCTGAATTTTAACCTTTTCAAGATAATCAAGGTCGTCAAGGTCATCTATAAGACGTTGTGCATATTCTGTAATTTTAAGCATCCATTGGCTCTTTTCTTTTTGAACAACCTCACTGCCGCAACGTTCGCAAACACCGTTAACAACCTCTTCATTCGCAAGACCAACCTTACAGCCTGTGCAGAAGTTAATAGGCATTTTTGTTTTGTATGCAAGTCCGTTTTCAAACAACTTTAAGAAAATCCACTGTGTCCACTTAAAATAATTCGGGTCAGTTGTGCTTACTTCTTTTGACCAGTCAAATGAAAAACCCAGCATTTTAAGCTGACGCTTAAAGTTTGCAATATTGTTTTCAGTTACCTTTGCAGGATGGATTTTATTCTTAATAGCAAAATTCTCGGTAGGAAGACCAAATGCGTCCCATCCCATAGGGAATAAAACGTTATAGCCTTCAAGACGTTTTTTTCTTGAAATTATATCTATTGCAGTGTATCCTCTCGGATGACCAACGTGCAAACCATGTCCTGATGGATAAGGGAATTCAACAAGACCATAGAACTTCGGCTTTGAATAATCCTCGCCGGCTTTGAAGGCTTGTGATTCATCCCATTTATCCTGCCATTTTTTTTCGATTTCTTTATAAGTGTACTTCATATCTATCCCTCCAAAATATCACTGATATCTATTTCTTTTCCGTCTGACCATAAATGCTCAAGATTATAAAAATCACGGGTTTCACCATACATTATATGAACTATAATATCCTTGTAATCCATCAAAACCCAGGTTCCGCTTCCGTATCCTTCTTTATGGAAGCCAATGTCTGCCTCCTGACCGCCAAGCTGATATTCAACCTCATCTGCAAGTGCCTTAACGTGAGTTGAAGATGTACCTGTGCATATAATAAAATAGTCGGTTATCTGGCTTACGTCCTTTATTTCTATTGCCTTGATGCTCTGACCTTTTTTGTCATCCAATGCCTTAACAGCTTTTTTCATTAGTTCATAGCTCATAGTTTACACCCCTTTATTATTAAATCATTCATAGCATTTACCGTTTCAGTATGCAACATTCTGCCGTTGTTTGTAAGTTTTATTATTGTGTTTCTGAGCCCGTTAAAAACAGCTTTGTCGAGGTCACTATACGCAAGTGCTCTTAACGTTTCAACACCATTGTAGGTTCTGTTTGGCTCAATTATATCAGCTATATAAATGATTTTTGTAAGCAATCTCATACCCGCCTTTGATGTCGTATGATAATATATCGCTTCAAAAATCTCATCATCATCAATACCAAGCTCATTTTTAACATAATAAGCACCGATGTGCCCATGAACAAGCTTATGCTCAACCTTATCTATTTCTTCAAGCTTTACTCCATACTTTTCCGCAAGCTCTACACTTTGCTCAAAAGTAAAATCCTTTGTAATATCGTGAAGCAAGCCTGCAAGATATGCCTTTTCCAAATCGGCACCATAAAGCTTTGCAAGCCGCATCGCTTCGTCACGAACACCAAGACTGTGTATATAGCGTTTTTCACTCATTAAATCTTTTATATAATTTTCGTAATTCATCAACTTAAAACTCCGTGTATAATTTATGCTTTAGAATATACTGTTTAACAGGCTCGGGTACAAGCTTATCTATGCTTTCACTATTTTTAACACGCCTTCTTATTTCAGTCGATGAAATATCAGGACCATGTGCCGAAAGCACCTCTATTGTACCTTTATACTTTTTCTCAAGTTGCCTGCAATATTCATTTATATTATGACAGGAATCGGTCGTTCTGTCAATAACCGTAACAGCAGCAAGCTTCAAAATTTCTTCAGGCTTTCGCCATTTATCAAAATAATACATCGAATCTGCACCGATAATAAAATGCAGCTCGTCATTTGGATTAATGCTTTTAAGCTCTGTTAACGTTTCATACGTGTAGCATACTCTGTCACGCTTTATTTCCATATCCGAAACCTTGTAATTTTCAAATTCTTGTACTGCACAGCACACCATATTGTACCTATGCATTCTGTTTGTAATACTGTCGTTATCCTTATGCGGAACAATGCCTGTTGGAATAAAAATAATTTTATCAAGTTCAAGCTGTTCCAACGAAACCTTCGCCATATACATATGACCATTATGAACAGGGTCAAATGTACCACCAAGAATTCCTAATCTACTCATTTTTATCTCCTAATAAGTCAGGACGTTTTTGCATTGTACGTAAAATTGACTGTTCTTTACGCCACTTTTCTATGTTTTTATGATGACCGCTAAGCAGCACCTCAGGAACCTTTCGCCCCATAAATTCAGGCGGTCTTGTGTACTGAGGATACTCAAGAAGTCCGTTATAATGTGACTCATCCGTAAAAGAAGCTTCTTCAGCAAGAACTCCCGGAACAAGACGGGCAACACAATCAGTTACGACAATTGCAGGAAGCTCGCCACCTGTTAATACAAAGTCACCGATTGACAGTTCAAAATCCACAATCTCTTCTATAACACGTTCATCAACGCCCTCGTAATGCCCACACAACAATACAATGTGCTCAAGCTCTAAAAGCTCTTTTGCAATGGTCTGATTAAAGACCTTGCCCTGTGGGGACATATAAATTACAGTTGGCTTTTTATCAACTGAATTTACAATACTCATACACGCATCATAAATCGGCTGAGGCTGCATAACCATACCGTTGCCGCCTCCATACGGATAATCATCAACACGCCTATGTTTATCCTTTGAAAAATCACGGATATTAATACAATTAATTTCAATTAAGTTATTGTTTCTTGCTCTGCCAATTATGCTTTCAGACAAAGCACTGTCCACCATTTCGGGGAACAAGGTAAGAATATCAATTCTCATCAAAATATTCCTCCGTAAGTGTTACATAAGCACATTTTTCAGCTATGTTTATGCTTTTTACAATATGCTTTATTGCAGGAATCAAAATATCCTTTCCGCTATCCTGCTTTACAACATATACATCGTTTGCAGGGGTAGAAAACACATCAGAGATTTCACCGATATAAGTTTCATCATTATAAACAGAAAGTCCAATTAAATCCTTAATGAAATAAGTGTTCTCAGGAAGCTCAGGTAAATCAGCTCTTTTTGCATATACTATCTGATTTATAAACTCTGGTGTGTCATTGATATCATCGATGCCGTCAAGCTTAATTATAAACACGTTCTTGTGTTCCTTAACACCTTTAAGCATATATTGCCTGTCATTAATAATAACAGACTTAACAGCCTTTAAAAAGTCAACACCGTCACACCATGGTGTAAAACGCATCTCACCCTTAAGACCATGAGTATTAACTATCTTACCAATTTCGAGCATCTGCGTACCTCCAAATAAAACAATTTAGGGAAGAAAACGAAAACACGTTTCCTCCCCCTGATGGTTATATAATATCAACAATAACCTTTTTACCTGTTTTCGCAGAAGCACTGCGAATAACAGTGCGGATAGCCTTTGCTATTCTGCCCTGTTTTCCTATAACCTTACCCATATCGCCTGCAGCAACACGCAGTTCTAAGGTTATCGAGTCTTCTGTTTCTTTCTCGGTAACCGAAACTTCATCTTTGTTGTCAACAAGTGATTTTGCAATGAATTCCAATAATTCCTTCATAGCTTGAACTCCTTTTTGCTTAAAAAAAGTGATTAGCACTCTTTAAGCAATTTCTTAACTGTATCTGTAGGCTGAGCACCGTTTTTAATCCACTTTTCAGCCTTTTCTTTATCAATGTTTATTGTTGAAGGGTCTGTAAGAGGATTGTATGTTCCAATCTCTTCAATAAAACGACCATCACGGGGATAACGTGAATCTGCAACTACAACACGATAAAAAGGAGCCTTTTTAGCACCCATTCTCTTCAAACGAATTTTTACTGCCATTTTAATTTCACCTCCGAAAATTATTTTATCTATGCAAAAGGAAAATGTTTTTTCCTAAAGCGTCCTTTTTTGCTCATATTACCAAACTGCTTGAACATTTTCTGCATCTGTTCAAACTGTTTTATAAGAGCATTTACCTGAGCCATACTAGTACCGCTGCCCTCGGCTATACGACGTTTTCTGCTTGAATTCAGTATAGACGGGTTTTCACGTTCCTTTTTGGTCATACTTTTAATAATTGCTTCAACCTGAGCCATTTTGCGATAATCAATGCTTGCACCCTCAAGTGCTTTTGCATCAACACCGGGTATCATACCAAGCAGATTTTCAAGCGGGCCCATTTTTTTCATCTGCTCCATCTGATCAAGAAAGTCATCAAAATTAAATTGTTGCTTTCTGAGCTTTTCTTCAAGTTCTTTGGCTTTCTGCTCATCAATTGCCTGCTCAGCCTTTTCTATAAGCGAAAGAACATCGCCCATACCAAGTATTCTTGATGCCATTCTGTCAGGATGGAAAGGTTCTAAATCCTCAAGCTTTTCACCTGAACCGATAAACTTAATCGGCTTGCCTGTAATTGCTCTTACTGAAAGAGCAGCACCACCTCGTGCATCACCATCAAGCTTTGTTAATATAACACCGTCGATTTCAAGTTGTTCATTAAAGCTTTTGGCAACATTTGAAGCATCCTGACCTGTCATTGCATCAACAACAAGCAAGGTTTCATTTACCTCAACAGAAGCTTTTATGTTTTTAAGCTCCTCCATCAGTTCTTCATCAATATGAAGTCTTCCGGCAGTATCTATAATAACAATATCATTACCGTGCTTTTTAGCGTGTTCCAATGCTTCTTTTGCAATTTTAACAGGTTCTTTGCTGCCATCAATTTTAAACACAGGTACATCAAGCTGGCCGCCAACCACACAAAGCTGGTCAACAGCAGCAGGACGGTACACGTCACAAGCAACAAGAAGCGGTCTTCTGCCCTGTCTCTTAAACAAACCGCCAAGCTTTGCAGCAGTTGTTGTTTTACCGGCACCCTGCAGACCCGACATCATAATAACCGTCGGTGGTCTTGAAGAAATATTGATTTTAGAATTCTCACCGCCCATAAGTGCAGTAAGCTCTTCATTAACAATTTTAACAATATGCTGGCCTGGAGTAAGTGACTCCATAACCTCAGCACCGCTTGCACGCTCTGTTACAGACGCAACAAAGTCTTTTACAACCTTAAAATTAACATCGGCTTCTAAAAGTGCAAGCTTTATTTCACGCATACCCTCTTTTAAATCGGCAGGCGTAATTTTTCCCTTACCGCGAAGGCGTTTAAATGTATTTTGCAGTTTTTCGGATAAATTGCTCATACTATTCCTCGATTCCGCACAAAAGCTTATCAAGCTCTTTTATACTGTTAAAAACATCACTGTCTGCATATTCTTTCATAAGACGTGCAGTAACACATCTTGCTTCTTTTATCACATCACGTTCCTTTTTATATCTTGCAACAACACCAAGCTTTTTTTCCGTCTCAAGCATTATGCTCTCTGCACGCTTAATATTGTCACGAACGCCCTGACGTGTAATAGAAAGAATTTCACTGATTTCTGCGAGTGACAAATCCTCGTTATAATATAAATCTAAAGATTCTGCCTGCTTATCGGTAAGTAAACCCCGGTAAAAATCAAAAAGCATTATAATTTCCAAATTTTTACCCACATTACCACCTCAAATCAGCTGTAAAGTAAAACCACTTTACATATTATATACAACATTTGTATTTTTGTCAATAGTTTTTATAAAAAAACTTTATCTATCCGCTGATTTTTAAAAGCAAAAAGGTAAGCAAAGCTTACCTTTTAATAAATCAGATTTTAAATATTCCAAATGCATCAAGCACTGATGAAATCAATATAAGCACGATACAAATCGGTGCAAAATATTTAATTACAACAGTGAATAGCTTTTTCCTTTTGAATGTTGACGAAAGCTCAACCTCTTCTATCAAAGCACCGGGTTTAATTACATAACCGATAAATATACAGGTTAACAATGCAACTATCGGCATCAATACGCTGTTGCTCGCAAAATCAAAGAAGTCAAGGAATTGCATTCCTATAATCTTAACCTCAGACCATATACTGTAACCAAGACAAGAAGGCAAACCAATAATTACTGTACCAACGAAAACAACCAGGCACGAAAGCTTTCTGTTAAGCTTAAACTTGTCACATACAATTGAAACAACAGTTTCCATCAATGAAATTGATGATGTAAGTGCAGCAAAAAGTACAAGAAGGAAAAATGCAATACCCACATATGTACCACCTGCCATACTTTCAAAAACCTTCGGCAATGTAACAAACATCAGACTTGGGCCCTTGCCAAGTGCTTCAGGGCTGCCACCTGAAAATGCAAATACTGCAGGAATAATCATCAAGCCTGCAAGAAAAGCAATACCTGTGTCAAAAACCTCAATTTGCTTAACAGATGATTCAAGATTAACTTCTTTTTTCATATATGAACCATATGTTATCATAATTCCCATTGCAAGAGACATTGAATAGAATAACTGTCCCATTGCCGCAAGAACTGTTGTCACAGAAAAATGTGAAAAATCAGGCAATAAATAATACTTAACACCGTCAATAGCACCGGGCAGGAACAATGAATAACCTGCTATAAAAATCGAAAGCACAACCAAAACCGGCATCATAAACTTACTTACTTTTTCTATACCCTTTTCAACACCAAAAAGTACAACAACCGCAGTTAAAGCAATATATATCAAGAACCATATAACAGGCTCAACAGGCTGAGATATAAAGCCGCCAAAATAAGCATCATTTGCAGCATCAACCGCACCACCACTTACAAAAGCCACAAGATATTTTGTTACCCAACCACCAATAACTGAATAATACGGAAGTATTATTGCAGGAACTAACGATGCAAGAAAACCAATAAATGCATACTTTTTGTTAAGGTGTTTAAAGGCTTCAATTGCACTAAGACCTGTTTTTCTGCCTATTGCAATTTCACCAATCATTAATGCAAAGCCAAAAGTAAGCGCAAGGATAATATACACTAAAAGAAATATTCCGCCACCATACTTAGCAGCAAGATATGGAAATCTCCATATATTACCTAATCCTACAGCTGAACCGGCAGCTGCAAGTACAAAGCCGATTTTTCCGGTAAAGCTACCTCTGCTATCGTTTGTCATAAAACTCCTCCTAATAATTCACCATTTTCAATACAGGAATATGGCATTTTTATACATAATAATGATAACTAAGTATATCACACATATATACAAAAATCAAGAATATTTTTCTATTTCAGTCACAAAACGATAAGCGTTATATACACCAAAGCATCAGTTTCTTTTAAACATTACATTCTTTTCATACTGTTTCAAATCATCAAGCCACTCTATATTTGTAGAGATACCTTTTGTCATACAATAATATTCCCAAACAGCATTTGACGGCAAAGACTTAAACTCGTCCATAAGTGTAAGACGTAAAGTAAAGTCCTTATCATCCTCTGATTTATGAAGCATATCAACAGGCTCAAGCATAGCAGCAAGAAGCGCCTTCTTTGTTGCTCTTGTGCCAATTGTCCATGCTGCAACGCGGTTAATTGAAGCATCAAAATAGTCTGTGCCGATAAATGCATTGTCTAAAACTCCGCAACGTACTATTTCGCGCATCATATTATTTGTCTTTTCATCATTAATAACAACATGGTCAGAATCCCATCGAAGCCCTCGTGTAAGATGAGCCATAAACTTATCCGAGAAAAGCATAACTGCTGAAATCTTATCCGCAACATTTTCTTCACAGTGGAAGTGACCGAGATCAAGATTCATTATAGTGTTGCCGATTCCATTAGCTCTTGCATGGCCGTGATATGACAGATAAAAATCGTTTGAGCCCACAGTGTATTCCTCAACACCTACTGCAAAAAGCTTAGGCTCAAGAGCATCATAAACATACTGCTGTGAAATCTTTTTCTTTGAAAAAATCTCATCAAACGACTGTTTCATTAAAGCTCTGTATTTCATTCTGTTTGAAGGCATATCCTTCATACCATCCTGAACCCAAGTATTATATACGCAAACCTGACCAAGCTCCTTGCCAATATATTCGGCAATCTCACGAACAGCCTGCATATGCTTTACCCAGAATGAACGTATCTTTTCATCAGGATTTGAAATTGTGAGTCCATCCTCGGCATATTTATGCGAAAATGTTGTTGCGTTCATATCAAGACCAACATTATTCTTCTTTGCCCATTCAACCCAACCTGCAAAATGTCTCGGAGCATACTCATCACGATCAATACCGCTTTCATAGTTTTCACCATAGCTTGAGTGAAGATTTACCTTTAAAGCACCCGGGATGTATGACAAGCATTTTTCAAGATCCATTCTGTACTCCTCGGGATTACGTGGGCGGCCGGGATAATTACCTGTTACCATAAGTCCACCGCTTGCACCTGCACCTGCTGACTCAAAGCCGATAATGTCATCACCCTGCCAGCAAGGAATTGATACAGGGATGGTATCAAGCTTTCCCAGTACCTTTTCAACATCTACGCCGTAAGAAGCATATACTTCTTTTGCGTTTTCATAAGCCTGTGTAATTCTTTTTTCGTTCATTTTTTATTCTCCTATCATATCAAAATTAATATTTACACCTGTTATACCAATGTAAGCACCATCTTTTACCTCACTTGCATCCTTATGTGCCATAAGCCATTTATTTATTCCAAAGCACATTTTATCCTCATAATTCTGTGGTTCAAAATCAATCTTCGGTGCGTTTGTGCCTCTTGGTAACACACAAATTATTCTGTAACCGCCATCGTGAACATTAAATGGTGCATAATGCAAAGTTGTACCATACAGCTCCACACCAGTTCCCGCAGGTACGTAGAAAGCCTTGCACAATGCCGAATCAAACTTGCCGTCTGCTATTTGATTTTCGTTACCAACCACCAGAATAATATCCTCCAGTGCAATGTTATACTCACTGCTTTTGTGGTATTCCAGACAATTCATAACCCTGTTCACTCCGCTTACATAGCCAAGCTGTACAGGATACCCGCCAAAACCGCGTGCCTCCATTTTTTTCGCTTCAGCACAAGCCTCAAGCGTTGGTTCTGATGCCACATAAACTATTCCGTTTTCAGCAATAGGAATTTTTCCTAAATTTTCAAACAATTGTGTGTAATCATAACCGTCAAGCACAACGCCGTACTCTTTAAATTCTGCATCATTTACACTATATAGTTTCATTTTACTACCTCCTTATATATACCTGCGTTTAGTTTTAATATTTTTCCATTTAAATCAACATAAGCAGTTGTATTAAACGGCACGCCTATTTCAACATCAATTCCGTTTTGTTTACGTTCCCATTTTAATGAGATGGTACCATACTCACATTCAATCGACGCACTTAGTTTGTCAAGCTCTTTGGCAAAATGCGGCTTAACCGAAAACTCTTTGTAACCACCAAAAGGCTTTATTCCGCACAATCCGTAAAACAGCCACGAATCACAGGACGTAAAAGCAGTATGATTTTTAGAGCCTGTTCCCTCCCAGGTTTCCCAGGCAGCCGTAGCTCCGTTATTTATCATATATCCTAAGCCAGGATATTTTGTATTAAGCATCATCTTTATTGCAATGTCATTTTTCCCATATCTGTCAAGAGAATTCAGCATAAACTTATTACCTGAAATACCTGTGTCAAAAACATAATCACTTTTAACTATCCTTTCCACAGCATTTTCAAGAACTACATTTTCTTTCCTTGCAACACCTGCAAATAACGGAAAAAAATTTGCCCCCTGTTCATCATCCGCATAATTACCATCAGAATAAAATATATCAATTGCCTCTGCAGACTTTTTCCGATCATCAAGATATTCATTTTCCAGACCCAAAACATCTGATATTTCATTATATATATCTATACAATAAATATAGTAAATTGTGTTCACAAGATTTGGCGGAATTCTGATTGCATCGGGATTGGGCTCACTCCACGGATATTTACTCGGCATACACCAGTCACCAAGTGCCCAGCCTTCTGCCTCCTCACGAACGACAATTCCATTTTCTGTTCGTACTTTTAAATATTCAATCCATCTTTTAATATAAGGTCTGCATTTTTCAAGTATCTCTTTGTCACCATACTGCATATAAAGATTCCACGGTACTACCGCAACAGAGCTACCCCAGGCAACGCCCCCTCCACCACCATTAAACGGTGCTGTGTGCGGCACAAAGCCTGTTTCAATATACTGTGCATCAAATATATCATCAATCCATTTTCGATACATCTGATATGCATCAAAATTGTACATCACAGACATAGACGACAGCTCGCCGTCACCTGTATAGCCAAGCCGCTCTCTGTGCGGGCAGTCCATCGGTACGCAACCGTGAGTATTGGTAAGATGCGTGTTTACAAACATTTTATGTATGTTGTTCAATAGCTCACTTGAGCTTTCAAAGCTTGTGCGAAGCTTTAAATCAGTGCATACATAATGAGCTTTAACATCTTTAACAGAAACACTGTCCGGTGCAACAATTTTAAAATATCTGTATCCGTGCCAAACAAATCTCGGCATATAACGTTCGTCTTTGTTCCCGTTTAATATATATACGTCCTTTTGTATCTGGTCTGCATCTGATTCCTCATAGCCTACAGTCGAGGTGTAGTCAAGCTCTCCGTTTTCATCAAGCTCCTCAGCATAATAAATCTCAACGGTATCACCTGCATTTCCGGAACAGGTTATCTCAGCAAAACCTGTCATACATATTCCCGAATCATACACACCATTTTCCAAAGCTATTGGCGTGTATGTTTTTAAAATCCGTTCAGGCGGGCAAAGTTGCGGCTCAAGTCTGCCGGATGGTGCTTTGACTTCATAAACCTCACTCTTAGTCCCTTTTATACGTGCATCATATATTTCTCCGTAGAACATATTATCATAAATCAGCGGACTGTTAATACAATAGCAATTCAAGTCACTTTCAATTATATCGTCACCATTTGTCAGTTTAAAAAACATTTTAAGCTCGTTGCCATAATCAAATTTTCCTTCTATAATCCTTGTTCTGCCTGTTGGTCTGTACCACCCATTTCCCAGCCACACCGCGATAGTATTTTTTCCTTTTCTAAGAAATTCAGAAACCTCATAACTTAGATACTTAACACTTTTTCTTGTTGTATTAACATATGTATATTTTGCATCACTGTACGCAACCTCATCATAATCGGTACGCACCGGGTTCATAAGCTCATCCGAAACCTTTTCGCCGTTAATATATACTTCAAAAAAACCCAGACCGCATACGTTAAGCGTGGCATAATCGCATACGTTTTCGATTACAAAATCCTTATATATAATTGGCGAAACAATGCTTTTATCTGCCGTTATCCATTTTAATGTATCAACGTTTTTAAGGCCTGTTATAAAAAACAGCTCATCACTTTCATAGGTTGCATTTTCCGTTGTAACTGCAACCTTATAAAAATACTTTGTGTTTTCAAAAAGCTCCTGCCCGGCATATTTTACAAATACTGAACGATCAGAAAACACAGTCCCACTGTCCCAGACACAATTGCCGTCAGTTGACCTGACTGTTATTCTGTAAGCCTTTTGCATTTTATCATTTGTATCTTTAACAATCCACGAAAAAACAGGCGTTGTATCAT
>JAZNGX010000121.1:0-6933 GCA_045576675.1 Clostridia bacterium
GTTTTTTTCAAGAAGAAGAGCTGTTCTATATATCTTTAGGCCATCCATAATTGTTTTTGCAGATAAACCGACCAAAGCACCAAGACCACTCAGCAAGATAAGTTTCAAAATTATATTGTCTGAATATGTCGCTGCAGACGAATATAATATATTTGATATTGTTTCAAATACTGATGTTCCAATTGTCGGTAGTACTTTAACAAACCAATCCCCAAGCTTTATAATAGCTGCTGTTATCAAAGAAACAATAACACCAATCCAAATTTCTCTTTTATACTTATTGTATAATTCTTTCATATTTCTCCTCTTTTCTTTATCATTCGACACAATTCGACTTTTGTCAAGACGGGATTAAAGACTAATTAACATATATGTTAAAATATTGATATAACCAGTATTGCTAGTATTATAATTGGCAACACGTATGACAAGTATGGCTTTAACCATTTTGCCATTTTAAGTCCTTTTCCAGAATTAACTTCACCAAAATATTTGTCCCAGCCCCAACCATATCTGCAGGTACAGAACAACACGTAAGCCAAGCTGCCAACCGGTAACAAAACATTTGAAACAATAAAATCTTCAAGATCCATAATTCCTTTTCCGCCAATCTGAAAATCACTCCATACAGTAAAACCAAGTATGCACGGTGCAGTCAGAACAAGCATCAAAATTATATTAATAAGTGATACAGTTTTACGTTTAAAATTAGTAAGCTCAAGCCAGAAAGAAATAATATTCTCAAACACGGCTATAACAGTTGACATTGCTGCAAAAATCATAAATATAAAGAAAAGTGCACCAATAATTCTACCACCGGGCATAGCGTTGAATATGCTAGAAAGTGTTGTAAACAGAAAACTTGCACCAACTGTAGATGCATCTGCTGTAACGCCGTTATTGTATGTAAAGCACGCAGGAAAAATTATCAATCCCGAAGTTAAAGCAACAAACGTATCGAGTGACATAATAGTTATTGCTTCACCAGTAAGACTGCGTTCTTTATCAATATAACTTCCAAAAATTGCAATTGAACCTATACCTATGCTAAGAGTGAAGAAAGATTGCCCCATAGCAGCAGTTATAACTTTCCACAAACCATATTCTTTGATTCCTTCAAAATTAGGAATAAGATAGAACTCAAGACCCTTTGCTGCATTTGACAATGTGCATGAATACACTGCAAGTACAATCATTAATGTTAGCAGTGCAATCATCATAAACTTTGTAATTTTTTCAACACCATTTTGCAGACCTAAAGAACATATGCTAAAGCAAACAAAAATAACAAGTGCATTAAATAAAAATAGTAAACCGGAATTACTTACAACCTCTCCAAATACATTACCTAATTGTTCAGAGGTTGTATATTGAAGTATAGAGCCGCTTGCATACTTTAAAAAATAAATTATCATCCAAGACGAAATGGTTGTGTAAAACATCATAAGCATATAGTTACCTACAATACCCAAATACTTGATTAAATGCCATTTTTGCCCAGATTTTTCAAGCTTATCAAAAGATGATGCTATACTTCTCTGACTAGCACGGCCTACTGAAAGTTCCATTGTCATAATTGGCAAGCCAAGCAAAAGAAGAAATCCTATGTAAATTAAAACAAACAATGCACCGCCGTATGAACCTGTCAGAATCGGAAATCGGTAAACATTGCCCAATCCGATAGCACATCCAGCAGAAATCAGAATAAAACCAAGACGCGAAGAAAATTTTTCTCTTTTCATTTTAATACTCCTTTATAACTAATTGAATATAATGCACATTATTAAAAATTTTGCAAATTAATTATACCACTTTGAACAATAAACGTCAATTAAAATAGGGATTATTTTATGTTAAAAAAATAAAAATGGTACCTCAATCGAAGTACCATTAATAATAATTAATTTAAATATTTTTTAACTGATAAATTTACCTTTTTACCATCGGCTCTGCCTTTGGTAAGAGGCATAAGCGCCGCCATTACTTTGCCCATGTCTTTCATTGATGAAGCACCGGTTTCAGTTACAACCTTTTTAACAAGCTCATCAATTTCTTCATCTGTAAGCTGTTCAGGCAAATAAGCCATTAAAGTTTCAATTTCAATATTGAGTTCTTTAATAAGGTCTTCTCTGCCACTTTTCTCGTAATCGGGAAGAACATCTTTGCGTTTTTTAACCTCTTTGGCAATTACTTCAATAACACCTTCATCATCCAAAGTCACTTTATTATCCTTTTCAACCTGCAAAACTGAGGCTCTTGCCATCTGAATTGCATTTTTCTTAGGAATGTTTTTTTCTTTCATTGCTGACTTAAGATCTTCCATCAGGATGTCTTTTAATGCCATAATAATCACCTTGCTAATATATTAATATTTACGTTTTCTTGCAGCTTCTGATTTCTTCTTACGCTTTACACTTGGTTTTTCGTAATGCTCTCTTTTGCGGATTTCAGAAAGAACACCGGCTTTTGAGCATTGTCTTTTAAACCTACGAAGAGCGCTATCTAAGCTTTCATTATCTTTAACTCTGATTTCTGACACAACTTTCCCTCCCTCCGCTACAAGCAAATGTATGCGGCGTATCTTTGTAAAAAACAAGATACATCAACTATTATACATAAAAATTTATCAATTGTCAATATCAAATAAGCGAGTCAATGTAATTTTTATGAATTTTTTTTATTTCCTCTGCATATGGTTTGCGGATTTTATCTAACTTATCAAATAAATATTTGTTATCAGAATAAAATTTTGCCTTTAATTCATCACGTTTTAATGCAGAAGTTCCATTATCTTTCATTAATTTTGAAAACTCGTTCTTTTTCTTTTCAAGCTCATCACACAAGCTTTGTGTTTCTGATTTCATTAATTTTTCTATTTCATTAATTTTATTAATTGTGTTTGATTTTGCATCTGTTGCACTAACGGTTACACTAATTCCATTTCCTGTAGAATAACTGCAAGCAGCGGTATGTAAGCCGGAGATTGTGCCGACAGCAAATAACACAGCTAATGTTGAAGTCATTATTCTTTTCATATTTACACCTCATCTGTTTACAATTTAAGAATATCACCAAAACAGATAAAGTTCAATACTAATGACATTTAATTAAAATATTGTTTACAAAGACAAATCATTTTGGATTTACAATATTTCTCCAGTCAAGATCTCCTCTTTGTAAGCCATGTACCAAGACCTCTGCTGTTGCAACGTTAGTTGCCATTGGAACATTATTAAGGTCACATAAACGCATTAAAGAATATGCATCGCTTTCATTTTCCATATGAGATAGTGGGTCGCGGAACAACAAAAGCATATCAATTTCATTATAAGCAATTCGGGCACCAACCTGCTGATCACCGCCCTGTGCACCGGATAAAAACTTTTGTACCTGTAAGCCTGTAGCTTCTGTTATCAAAGAGCCGGTTGTACCAGTAGCAACCAAATTATGATTTGATAAAATGCCTGAATATGCAATACAAAAATCTACCATCAAATCCTTTTTAGAGTCGTGTGCAATTAATGCTATGTTCATTTTTTCCAACCTAATCACTCCTTAAATATCAATGAAAAATACCTTTCTTTTTAACATAAAGCACCGGCACTTTTTCGCCGTTTAATCTTGCAGCAATATTTTTAAATGCTTTTGCACAAGTTGATTTTTTGTTACCGGAAACAATATTACCGGACAACATTTCACGGTCATATGGGCAAATACCAATTGGCGGTACTGCCACAATCCCGAAAACCTCCTCACTATTAATAATACCATTTTTTCCATAACTGTCAATATCTAATTTGTTAATTATCAAATAATTCTTATTAATTTTTAATTTTTCTGCTATACCTGCAAGGGTGTCTCCGTACCTTGCACTGCGAAGAGTGCATTCGCAAATAATTATAACAGTATCTGAAAGACTAATAAAGCTTTCAAGGGCTTTCCCTATTGTAGCAGTACAATCAAGCAAAATATAATCATATTTATCTTTTAAACCATTTAGAAATGATAAAAGCTTTTCAAAATCTATGTCATCACAGCTTACATTGTGCGGTGCATTCATAATTTTCAAATTGTCATTTAATCTGATTGTCGCATCCTTGATACTGCACGCATTTGTAACTGCGTCATAAAAGCTGTAAACAACATTATCCTCTATTTTAAAAATGATATCCTGTGTACGCATTCCGCAATCACAATCAATCAGCATAACTTTTTTACCTGTTAAGCTTAATTCATAAGCTACGTTTGCACAGCATACGCTTTTACCACTTCCGCCTCTGCCTGTAAACGCTACTATGCTTCCCATCAAATTTCCTCCTACCTTACTAGACTGTTATATCCCTGAAACACATCATCATGAGTGTTACTTTCCATATATGCTTTAATTACATCTCTTGCAACAGGTGCAACAGAATTGCCATGACCGCCATGTTCAACTACTACAGAAATTGCAATTTGCGGATTATCAAATGGTGCAAATGCAACAAATAAACCTGTAGGTGACCCCTTTGATACATCGGCAGTACCTGTTTTTCCTCCGACTGCTACTTCAAATGTTGAAAAAACGCTGCTTGCAGTACCTGTTTCAGATACCTTTCTCATTCCATTTAGAACAGCTTTGTGATTTTCTTCATTCATATCGACGTCATACGCCACCTCTGGCATAAACTCTTTTACAGATACGCCTGTTTCACTGTTTAAAACAGATTTAACCATTTGTGTTTTATATCGTTTACCTCCGTTAGCAACTGTAGCAATATAATTTGCAAGCTGAACAGGCGTAAACATATGATAAGACTGTCCAATTGCCGCCTGAAGCGTATCTCCGGGATACCAGGTTTCTTTTATAACGCTTTCTTTAAAATCACGGCTTGCAAGAGTACCCTTTGATTCACCAAGATATTCAATTCCGGTGTAATCACCAAGACCGAACTTTTTCGAATATTCTTCAATGGTATCAATTCCCATTTTTCTCCCAACTTCGTAAAAATAATAATTACATGAATTTTCAATAGCCTGGGTTACATTTTGCTTACCGTGAGTTTTTCCTGATTGCGACCATATCCAACAAACAGGACTATAACCGGACGATGCATAAAAATCATATCTTCCTTCATCTGTTATTGTTTCGTTAGGCTTAATAGTTCCTGATTCCAATGCTGCAATTGCGGTAAGTATCTTATATGTTGAGCCGGGGGCATACTGACCGGAAACTGCTCTGTTCCACATAGGATTGTCAGGGTTTTCAACAAGGCTTTCATAATCATCATTAAAGGTTTCTATATCGTAGGTTGGATAAGAAGCCATAGCAAGAATTTCCCCGGTATTTACATCTATAACAACTGCAGAGCCTGCATTGGCATCACTGCTGTCGGGAAAATTTCTTATTGATTTTATTGTGTTTTCAAGTGATTTTTCAAGCACCTGCTGAAGCTTTGCATCAATTGTCAAAAAGACATCATTTCCAGGAATTGGAGAAACTGTTTCGAGAACACCTGAGGTTTTCCCTTCAATGTTATGAACAACGCTAGATACTCCGTCTTTACCTTTTAAATACTCTTCAAGGTACTTTTCCATACCATCTTTACCAATAATATCATTCATTCCATAGTCTTTATCTTTTAGTGCCTCATATTCATCCTGATATATTATGCCTACTCTGCCAAGTATATGCGATGCGAGATTGCCATAAGTATAATCACGAATATAGTCAGTAAATATATCAACACCCGGAAAATCGGCGTGTTTTTCTTTAATTTGAGTTACAACATCAATTGGAACATCAGATGCAAATGTGTATGGGTTACGACTGCTGAATAATCGTTGTTCCATTTCATAGCGAACACCAATTATTTTTCTTAAATCCTCATTAGAGTAACCGTCATCAATTTTATAATAATCCTTTAATTTGTATATCGTACTGTGTGCATCAAGATTTGCATCAAGCTTACGTGATTTTAAAAACTCAGATATAAGCTTATTCTTCTCTTCTTCTTTTTTGCCAGGATACTCATAACTAAATGGTATTTCCCGAGAAATTGGAAGTGTGTCAAAATAATCAATGCCATATGAATCGAGCAGTTTTACAAGCCTTAAAATCAGTGGGTCAAGCTCACTGTTGTTAATATATTCTTTGTAAACAACAAGTGAAAAACCTTCTCTGTTAGTCACGAGCGTTCTTCCATATCTGTCAAGAATATCACCACGTGGTGCCTTGATTGAAACGTTACGCATAAGCCTGTTTTGAGCCTGCTCACTGTAATCATTACCCTTGACAATCTGCAGGTCAAATAATCTTATAAGCATTAAAACACCCATAAGAACTATAATAACAATCAATATAATGCATCTGTCAGCAGATTGTTTAGAACCCATAACGTCGCTTTATTCCTTTCTTTTCATATCTTATAATAATATATGAATATATTAAAAACATAATCAAGGTTGCAACAGCGGTTAATAATGCACCTAAAGAAACTCTTGTTAAGATGTTATACCAGAATGAATAGTTATTGTGAATAAAATGCACAAGTAAAAAATATAACAACTTTTGAACTAAAGATGCTAAAAAAGAACACAGCAACGCAACAACACTGTTATTGCGAAAAAAGTGTTCTTTGAAAAGTCCTAAAAGTACCCCTATGTACATAAATACTAATGAGTTAAAGCCAAATCTTCCATACATCAATGTATCTGCAACTATTCCGCAAAGCAACCCATAGCTGCCGCCGTAAACAGCACCATTGGTAAGAGCAATCATAACTGTAAATGCCAACAACAAATCAGCGGTGGCACCAAAAATCTGTACACCGCTTAAAATAGTTGTCTGCAAAGCAGCAAGTATTATAACTGTAAATACATAAATTACATTTTTCAATTTATTTCTCTCCGGTAATTATCAGTACTTCATTTATTTTTTCAAAATCAACTGCA
>JAZNGX010000122.1:0-19551 GCA_045576675.1 Clostridia bacterium
TTATACGCAGGCGAAATCCAGGCATCGTCACCAAGCATTGCTTTTAGCTGTGTATCAACTTCTGCCTCTTTTGTTATACCAGCTTCAAAGTAAACAAGACTGTTTTGCGGTACTGTCAAAAGATTTTCTTTTGTAAAGGCAAGTGTTACATTGTCACGTTTTACTTCAAGCTCTTTTTTGTCATTGAAATTTAATATTTCACGGGCTTCCATCGGAATACGTGTAACATTATGAATTTTTCTTTCATTAAGATCTATTGTTACAATATCACTTGTTGAAGAAATTGCAGATTGTTGAAGCTGTCTAACATTTATTGAGCTATATTCATCAGTTCGTTCCAACACATAATCTGCAGGAGTTGACTCAATTAATTCAAACTGATCAAGGAAAACACCCTTGTTCCAAATCTGACCGCCTGATGCTGAACGCCATACTGTAATTGACACTTCTTTCGGGTCAGTATTGGTTTTAAATACAAGTGTAGCCTTTGCATACTCACCATTATAAGATTTTATATTGCTTGACTGTGATGATATATTAGTACCTCTTACAGTTAACTGTGCACCCTCACCGTTAAGGTCGGCTTTGCCGTATGCTGACACAGTATAATATGTCTGTGATTTCAGTTCAGGTAATATTTGCTCAACACCTGTGTTTGTAGCAGGTAGATATACTGCATTTGAAGCCTGAAATTTTTCGTTCAAAAGGCCGCTTCCGGAATTAACCTTAACTGCATACTTTGCTTCCTGTCGTCCGTCTGAACGCTGTATCCATGGTTTCATATCAGTAGAACTGTCGTCAAAATTAGCATTTGTAAGTAAATTTCCGCTTTGTTGTTCAGGCTTTAAGAACACAATGTTTGAAGGTTTTCCTTCTGTGCCATCTGATAAAAGCGGAACAACAGCGAAATAATATGTAACATCATTTCTAAGCAAATTACCGTCATCATCATGTGTCAGATTGAATGATGATGTCTTTCCTGGACTGTAAACATAATTAAGTGCATCAGGCTCAAAACCAAATTTGATTTTATATGCTTCTGCATTTATAACCGCATTCCATGCAAGTCTTACTGCATTTGTACCGGCAAAAGCAGATACAATTTTTGTCTTGGATTCAGGAATTCCCTTTACAGGTTCTGAAACTGAAGTACCATCCTCAAACTGTGTGATAACTGCCACGTCATATTCCACGCCGTCTTCTAATCCGTCAATTATACAGGTAAGTGTTTCTGCATCAACTACAGGTGCGGTAACTGTTGTATCACCGTTGGTTGCAGTCACCTGATAGCCTGTAGCACCACCTATTGCCTCCCATTCAACAGAAAAAGCCTGAAATCCCGGTGTAACGCTCTTAATTTTCACTCTGTTAATAGGGGTTGCACTTTTCTCCTGTGACATCGGACTTTCGCAAAATTCATTAAATGCACTTATTGTAAAATAATATGTTGTATCATTTTCAAGTTCTTCAACAACATATGTCATATCAATATCGTCGGCGATTTCTATAACACTGTCATAAACTCCCGCCTCTTTACCAATATAAATACGATAGCCTTCGCAACCTAATGACGGAGACCATGTTAGCGTAACATTTCCGTTATCAGCAACAGCTCTTGACAACACAGGAGCTTTAAGTGTTTCTGTTGCCGGTGTATTGTCAACATGCATTGAAATGTCTAATTTATCAATAGTAAGAGTGTAGCCTTTTGATGAGTCGTGCTTACCCTCACAGGTAAATGTAATTATATTTTCGCCTTCCTTGAGGTAAATTTCACCCTGGAAGCCGCCACGACGGTTTGCTACCTTCTCACTGTATGTATTTATTGTTTTAGGCGCATCCTGTCCGTTAACAGTTGCTTTATATATACCACCGGTAGGGCCGGACTGATAATAAGTTCCAAGTCCGTAGCGGCCTTCTTTTTCAACATTTATTTTAACCTGAATAGTATCTCCAACCTTCGCATTAGAAAACACTACATTATTTCCACCTGATGCTGCAGCATTAGCTTGTGTCGAATAATTAAGTTTTGTTTCAAACTCTGACAATTCAGCCTCAAATTCGTATCCACGTCCTTTTGGATACGATTTAAATGAACCGTAATACGCCGGATTTGGTAGGTAAACCTCTTCATTTACCTCCTCCATTACACCGGGCCAACCACCTTCGCCTGAAGATTTAAGCAAACGATAATAGAATGTTGTATGTGCATACTCTTTTATAGCATAAATACATTCATCCAGATATCTTACCCATGATGCCGTTGCACTGGTGTTATTTCTTTTACCCCACTCAGTAAACATAACAGGTGTGCCGTCAACCTTCTCATAAAACTCTTTTGCAAGTCTTCTCATTGTTGCTGCATCGTCAAGGTACGGATGTAAACCTGCATAATCTACATAGTCAAGGTACCCTGCCTTGATATATTCATCTATTTCCCAAAGTCCGTAATCATAAGAACCGTCGGGTTTACGCTGCCATACTGTCCAGCAGCATCCTAATACTTTGACATCTGATTCACTGCGAATAACTTCACTTGCCGGCTTTAAAACATCATTAACATATTTTTCCGCTGTCTCGGCAATGGTAGCCGCACGCACAGTACCGTCTTCATCCTGTACACGGTAATCAAAATATTTAGGAAGGTTAATTTCATTTATAACCTCTATAACGTCAGCAGCCTCACTTAGCTTCATTCCGTCATACTCATAATTCAAAAGCCAACGATAGTAGTTCTCTGTTTGTTCAGCATTTTCCGGTATAATACCGTTAAGACCACTTGTACCAAGAACTACAAAGAATCCGGCTTTCTTAAACTTTACAGCCAACTGGAATGAATTGTTAACATTATTATTCTCCGGATCACTCCAGTCACGCACGTCAGTCCAAAGACGGACTGCGTTTACTCCCATATCCTGCAGTACAGGAATTGCTTTATCTGCATTGGTATCATTACCACACATCATTCCGAAAAATCCGGCTGTTTCAACTGTTTTTTCTTCACTTCTGCAAACTTCCGTATTATTTCCGCTATCCCATACAGCAACAGCATATTTATACTCTGTTGCAGGATCTATGTCATAATCTACATACTCGTTTTTAATTGTGCTTGCAATGTACTCACCATCTCGGTAAATATGGTATTCAGTAGAATCAGAAACATTATCTGCATTCCACTCCATTATAACCTGCTTCATAGTCAATGAAGTTAGTTTTGTAATTTCAACACCTGCATTATCAGCAAATACCGGAACTGTGCATACAAGCATTATAGTAACTAGCAGCAAACTGACTGTGCGATTTATTAAATTAAATCTCATACCACACACTCTCCTTAAACCTGGTCATTTTGAACAACCGGAACAATATACACGGGCGTTTGACCAACCGTAACGGTTAAATATTCACCGTTTCCCTCTGCTTTTTGTACATTACCCATCATATCATACAAATAAGCATCAGGCTCAATTGGTAAGGCAATACGCACCAAATTATCATTTTGATTCCACACAGCATACCGTGGAATACCGTTCTGTTCAAATTTTAAAAGCACCACAGAATCTATTCCTGTATCAATACGTGACACATACACAGCGTCACCCAAAACATTAAGCATTACAGACAGGGCTGTTTCGGTATCTGTATCTAAAATACCTTTACCGCAGTCATAAACACTGTAAGTAACATAATTAATAGTAAACCCTCTGGGCTCTTTATGTATTCCCCAAAGACACTGGCGAACGTAACACGCTGCCCTGCACTCCTCGTTTAACACAAAAGCATATCGCTGTGACTCTTTTGGATTTGCTGTAAATCCACGCTCACCTGTACAGTATGGAATATCTGTACCGCCAAATAAATCAAGCAATTCACGCTGCAATGTGTAATATTCCTTTGAACATATATTAAGACAATCAGGCATACCCGGAACGTACTGATGTCCCGTCCAGGCATCGATTGTATTTAAAAATTTATCCAGCAGATTTTTCTTTTTTAGTGTGGTCAATAACTGATAACACCAATTATCTTCTGACGGACGCAATCCCTCTCCGACTGCCGGACCAACCAGAATTGCATCAGGGTTAATATTTCGTATAATGTCTGCAACGCCTGCAAAATTATCATAGAACTGCATCGGGGACATTGAACCGAACATCCAAGCGACATTCGGCTCATTCCAGCTTTCCCATATAACATCATAATCGTTATATCTCAAAACTGCCTCGCGAACAAAATTAGAATATGGCTCCCACAGGGCATTTCCTGGCAGCGGTACTGTTTGAGAGCGGTCATATATACCATTGGTTTTACCCAAAATCAACATACATCTTAGACCTCTCTTATGACAGTCACTCACATATTTATCCATCTGTGTCCAGTCGAGTATTCCCTTTTCACGTTCAACTTTATTCCATTCAATTTCACGACGGATAATGCCAAATCCAATTTTTTGGCATCTATCAAGTATTTCTGTTGTTGGCTGCAGACCCTCATTTACACCTATATGCTCACGAAATGTATCACCGGTTAAACGACGGTTCTTTCCCATGCCGTGCTTCCTCCTTATTTTAAGTAGTCAGCATACGCATCATTATATGCCTTTAAGATTTCATCTACATCTCTCTTACGAATTTCTTCTGTGAACTGATCCCACTCATCTAACGAACGTAGTCCCATGATAAACTTATCAATTTCAGCAGTTACGTAGTCACGTAAGTTTGTTTCTTTATCATTTCTTACATCCTGACGCTCTTTTGAGAATACAAAAGTCGGAGGTGGTGCTAATACAGCATTATTGCTTGTATATAGCAGATTTGTAGCAGTCTGACGATCGTCAAAAGCACTTGGATAGTTTGATACAAGATGCTCAGTACTGTTGATTTCATAATGACAGAAACCGCTCATCTGACCACCAAAATCAGGATTTAACTCTTTTGTATAATCAGGATTTTTAGAATCCTTTAAATCAGAATGCCATGAAATTGTACCATCATCATTTCGAAGATATGTTACGCCTTCAATACCGTAGCTTGTTGCAAGTCTTCCTTCTGGGCTGTAAATCCAGTCAAGGAAACGGCATACAGTTTCAGGATCCTTTACTTTTGAGCTGATAACAATACCTTCGTTTGCAACCTTATAGCTTCTTCCTACAACACCTGAGTCACCATCATTAGCAACAGGAGGTAAAATTCCCATAAAACGCATATCTGAATTGTTGCCATAGAAAAGGTTGTTAGTCCATCTTACACGTGTTAACCAGTCAACAGTCATAAATGTACGTCCTGATGATAGTTTTTCTTCCCATGTTTTTGTATCCTGCAAAGCATATTCAGGGTCAATCAAGCCCTCTGCATACAGTTTTGCAAGATATGTAACCATATCCTTAAATTCAGGTTCCAACGGACCGTAAGTAAATTTGTTTGTCTTTGAATTTAAATATACACCGGTACCCAAGTCATGTCCGAACAAACCGCTGAAGCCTGTTCCGAAAGACTCTGCAAGAGGACCATATAAATGAACACCACCTGAACGGATTGTCCACGGAATCATATCGGGATAACGTTCTTTAACTGCTTTTAACAGTTCATACAGTTCATCATATGTCTTAGGCTCTGTGAAGCCCTCCTTCTGCATTATATCTTCACGAACCATTATACCTTCTGTAATGGTATTACTGGTTATAAACGGCAATATGTACATATTACCGTCAGCAGCCTTGCTTGAATTTTCTAAATCAGGATAATCTTCCATAAGCTTTCTCATATTAGGCATAATATCTAAATACTCATTGTATGGAAGAAATACACCCTTGGTACCTAATTCGTTTATAAGCGCGTCGTCTTCTGTACGCCAGATAACATCAGGAATATCATCTGTGTTAAGCATTATATTAAGCTTTTCTTTGTAGTTTGAGCTGGGTATTACCTGAATGTCAAGCTTAATGCCTGTAAGGCGTGCAATATTTTTCAAAAATTCATTTTTTTCAAATGATTTAATAGGATATGAGGGATGCTCACTCATAGCCACCTTTATAGTAGTAAGAGTTTTTGAGATAGGCATTTCAAGACCGCCTGTTCCCTCTAACCATTCTCCACCTTTGCCATTTAGTTCAGGATGGTCAGCAACCTTAGGAGCTTCTTTTCTGATTTCAATCCCTTCATTAGAAGCTTCATTGTTACTTGTACAACCTGCTACACAGCAAATCATAACAACTGCCATTAACAAAGCAACAATTTTCGAACCTTTGCACATACTTATTATCTCCTTTCTATTTATCAGCCCTTTATTGAGCCGATCATAACACCTTTAACGAAATATTTCTGTATAAACGGATATACACAAATAATCGGAAGTACTGCAACCATAATAGTTGCATATTTGATTGAATCGGAAATAACCAATTCTGCCTCTAATTCAGGATTACCTGATGCAAAAGCAGTTTGTCCTGCTATAACTATCTGCTGAAGTATAATCTGAAGAGGCCATTTATTCTTTGTATTAAGATAAATCAACGGACCAAAATAATTGTTCCAGTGTCCTACCGCATAGAACAAACCAAGAGTTGCCACAATGGGCATTGATAGCGGAAGTATTATTTTAAATAATACACCAAAATCGTTGCATCCGTCAAGCACGGCTGACTCCTCAAGTGAATCCGGTATTCCCTGAAAATACGTTCTCATAATGATCATATTCCAGGTGCTGATTGCACCGGGTAGTATAACAGCCCACATAGTGTCAACCAATTTAAGTGACTTAATAACAAGATAGTTAGGAATTAAGCCGCCGCTGAAGAACATTGTAAAAGCGATTATTTTTGTAAAAACATCTCTTCCAAAAAACTGTTTTTTGGATAGTGGATATGCTACCATAGCAGTAAGAATAAGGTTAATTGTTGTTCCTACAACGGTATAAACTATTGTATTACGATATGATATAAACAAATATTCGTTTTGAAAAACCGCTTTATAAGCATCTGTGCTAATGCCCTTAGGATAAAACGTAACCGAATTATTTGCAACTGCCATCTGATCACTTATGGAAACAGCAGCCACATGCAAAAACGGATATAAAGTTATAATCATAAGGAACAAAAGTCCTATGTTATTGAAAAAACGGAATATCTTATATGATCTACTCTCAAATTCCATTTAGTTCACCCCTTATGTCTAATATACTAAATAAGAGTGTATGCGCTCATAATACGGTAAAGCATAACTGCAGCCTCGGCACGGGTTGCATTCTGTAACGGAGCGAATTTATTGTCTCCGACACCGTTTATAAATTCATTCTTACGCATTACAGCTACAGCATTTTTTGCCCAATTTGCAATTTCATTATCATCAGCAAACTCGGTATTCTCGTTTTGATCATATGGTAATCTCTTGTATTCTAATATACGAAGGAATACTGTTGCAATTTCCTGTCTGCTTATTGGACGGTTCGGTTCAAAGTTCTTATCATCAACACCATTTAGAACATCAATGCTGTATAAAGACATAACAGAATCGTAATACCAATCGTTAACTGTTACATCATCAAATACAACAGCACCCGTTGCTCTTGGTGTCTGAAAACCTTTAGCTATAAGCTTGGCAAACTCTGCACGTGTTATTGAAGCAGATGGTGCAAACATGTTATCGCCAACACCTGATATAATTCCCTGATTTGTTAATGCTATTATTGCATCTTTAGCCCATGCCACACCATCAATATCATTAAACAATGTGTTTGAATTATATGCGTTGCTATCTACGGGAGCTGTAGCCGGATAGTTTGACAGACCTGCGCCTATTCCACCACCGCCGGCACCGCCGCCTCCGCCGGTGCCACCGGGACCGTTGTTACCATTATTGTTGTTTTTCTGACTTGAAAGTAATGATGAAATTTCATCATCTAAATATTCAGCTATATCATCAACATCAGTAAATTCCTGAGCGGCACAACCTTGCCACAAAGCATCTTTATTTGATGATTTCAAATCCTCATAACTGTCCTTATCATATTCGATGCCTTCATCTTCAACTATGTCATAAAGCCTTTCCCAAGAACCATAGTTAACACGGCATAAGGTCATATTTGGATTATATACATTCTTAATATCACTGTAATTTGCGTAATCTGCGTTAACAACTGCATTGTAGAAAACGGGAGCAGCAGAATCTGAAAGCAAATCTTGTTTTGAAGCATCAATACCGATTAAATTGCCATACTTCTTAAGTAAGTCTTTAATATTGGTGTTATCAGCTGTACTGATTTCCTCAGCTACTACACCTTCCTGAACACAATCAAACAAATCATTCAATTTTTCTGCAAGCTGTTCTTCACTTGCATTAGAAGGAAGTGGGTCAAAATCCGAATCCGATAACAAATCAGTAACACGTTTAGTTCTGTTTCCTTCATATAACTGATGATATGTATCAACTAATGAAGAAGGAGCACCAAGCAGGCTGATTGAACTTTCAATATTATCTGCAGTGATTGTTACACCAATCAACTGATTATAGATATTTATAAGACTTGAAACATTACGATATGCAAAGCTGTCATCAAAACGTCCTGAAACGTTATATCCTTGCAAATATATGTAATATTCGCCTTCCGTCAAATCATGAGGAATGCTGTATTCAAATGAGAAAGTACCGTCAACACCGGTTTGTTCACTTTTAGCCAACAACAGTGTAGCCGGATCAAAAACACCTGAAACATTTTCTTCTGATGACACCCAAACGCTTATCGGTAACCATGAAATATCAGACACACCGCTTAATTTCAATGTGAATGAAGCAGCATCGTAATGAAAATTATCCACTGTTAAGTAATTGCTTTCATCAGCATAAATTGTTAGTGAGCAAGCAATCAGTGCAATAATAATTAACAGGCTAACAAATCTTTTCATTTACTTACTCTCCCTTCTTATAGTTCTTATATATAAATACGTCTTTTAAAACACCGTAACGAAGTCTCAGGTAAAGTACATCAGCATCACTGCCCACAGCTTTAATATCATTAATCTGTGCGGCCGTACCCATAGATACTCTATCCACTTCTTTATCAATTATATAAACTCTTGCTCCTGACAATGTTAGAATTGTTGCATACTTCATAGCTTTTGCATCGTCAAAAGTTTCACCTGTTCTCCAACGGAAGTTGGGTAACAGTACAAGGGTTTCATCATTATGATAATAGCTGCCACCGGCAAGAACGTGGTAATATTTATTTATATCTCCTGAACCGCTGATTACATATGGTGATTCGTTATACACTATTTGCGGCGCACCTGTATCACTTCCATCAGCTTTAAATAACAGCTGGAATTTCGAAGCATATCCGCGTGAATCTGTAGCCAGACGTATAACGTCACCACGAGTCAGCTGCATAGATTGAAACTCACTTACGATATCCTCAGATACATACCATGACTTAAGTGTTCCTTCTTCATAACCTTTGACTATATTAAAAGTTTCGCCTTCTTCATTAATACCCATTGCAAGCTCATCAACTACAATAGCAGGGTCATCCTGATCAATAGTTGCAGAAATACCCTTAGTAAATAAAACGATACCACAGTTCATAAATTCATCAGGATCATAAGCTCTTATATAATAATATTTATCGTGTTGGAAGCCATCCCAAGCCTGAACCCCATAATATTTAATCTCTTCAAGCAAATCATCACTGTTGGGGATTTGAACCGACAGAGTATCCTGTGTTATACGTAAAGAACGAAGCACGTTTACGCTTGAGCTTCCGTCATCAGGCTTTTCTTTAACTGTTGCGAAGAACAATTTTGGATCATTTTTATATCTGTATTCTGTAAAACCCTCTGCCATGGAAGAATCTGCGTAGTACAATGAATCACCGTCAACTGTTTCTGTACCAAAAGGTGTCGGTGTTACCACACGGTTAATTTTCCCTTCAGAATTCAGATAATACTTAATAACATTTTTACGGTAATTAATCAGATAATTTGCTACTACCAAAGCACTTTCTTTTATACCGTTAAGTCTTACAGTTTCAGTAAACTCATATACAGCAAAATCTGTAGGAGGCTCAGCATTTTTAAACTCATAAATTCTTATCACAGGTAACTCCATGGTGTTGTTCGGAATACCAACTCTTAGTACAATACCATATCGGTGAGTACTCTCTTCTGAATTTCTTACCTCTTCAAAGGTTGCTGCATATCCGTCAGTGTCAAGTGAAATTTTACCTACTGCACCAAGAACAAGTTTTTTGGGCATATACACAAGACGTGTCGGACTGTTTTTAACCGTTGTGCCACTTATGATAATTTCATCATTTGATATTCCTTCGATAATACCCACAATCTGTCTTGATGAAATTTTTAATTCGATTTTTTTATTGTCATCATAAAAACTTTCAGCGTATAATGCTACCTGACCTGCTTTAACATCAGCTAATGTAGCAGCAACACCGTCAACAGTTATACTTATTTCTGCTTCATTATAAACCAGTCTGTTCTTTGGTGTCATATTTTTAAAATATATAACCTCATCAACCGTATCAATCGTATTGATAACACCGGTAAAATACTGCTTGATAAAAGCATAATCATAATTACCGTCACGGTTATTATCAAGGAAACGGTATGAGCCCGCGTCTAAAGGCAAATTAGAAATATCATCCAAAGAAATGGGTGCACCATTGTATATAATTACAGGAATGTCACTAAGGTCTATAGTATCTGTTCTTACACCATCATCAGTTAATCTGTATGTTATACTAAGTCCGTTAATACTGCTAACATCATCTGCCTCAAATTCCTCGATTGTATTTTTATCGGAAAGCAAAGCAACAAGTTCATATTCTGTGCCATCTTCACGATAGTAGTAATCTACACTATATCCCAGATAATCGCTGTAATCTTCATTGCAAACAAAAGATGTACCATCGATTTCTATATATCCATCAGGGAATGACTTACCAGGTCTGCTTCGTACACCGGGTACTGCAGTTATAATACCTGAACCACGATCTAATTTTAACAAATCAAGGGGTGTAGTATTGGTTATTTCATCGCCGTTATATATTTGCACACTAAGTGCATTATGTAAAAGCAATGCAGTCTGTCCTCTTGTCAACGCTTCGGATTGTTCTACTATGCTTTTGGTCAAACCAATCTGACCTGCTACAAATAAATATCCGTATGGATATCCACCCTTATCTTTGGCATATTGATAATAACCCAACGCATTGGTTAAGATAACCATTGCATCTGTCATTGTAACATTGTCATTGGGATTGAAATTGTTACTTCCGTTTCCTTGAATTAACCCTTTGGAACGAGCTATAATAGTTACGCCGTGTGCCCAATGCTCTTTAGTAACATCGGCAAACTCCATATCATCTATACCTGTAACAATGTTCTCATTATATCCAAGTAATCTAAGAGTCATTGCTACAAATTCGGCACGAGTAACATTTCGTTCAGGTTTAAACGTTCCATCTGCATAACCTGTTATAACGCCAATAGATGAAAGTGTATCAACCGCAATACTGTATTGAGTATTTTTAACATCAGAATAACTGATTGCAAAAGCGGGTAATACACTGACTGTCATAATAACAGTCAGTATAATTGCTAAATATCGTTTTAACTTATTCATAGTAAATCACCTCGCCGTATTATAGAGACAAAAGCAAATGCTCATTGCTTAATGTCCATAACATCTGTTTATCCCATACAACAGCAGTTACCCGTGCAACTGACGGTGCTCCCTGCATATCAACTGAATAAGGAATACTGTTATTTCCGGAAACTAACGTTACCTCTTTGGCAACAGAACGAACAATCTCTGTACCGTCAGCATTTGTAACTGTCACAATTACATAGCAAGCACGTGCTGCACCTTCGTTATTGACAGACAAAGTACCTGTAGCTGTACCTGCTGATACACTGGCAGTACCTGAAAGCGTCATACCTGTCAATGTTGTTGCCTTAACCGGCATTATGATTTTTCCTATTTCCATACCATCAACATTTGTAACACCATCAAGTCGTAAACTGTAATTGTGGCCTACATTAAATCGATACGCAACCGGTGTAATAACACAGGTGTTCTGAGAGCTGTCATAGCTTAATTCAAATGGTATATCTTTACCGTCATCAGTTGTTAAATGAATTGTTTTTAAAGAAGTTTCATCAACAGCATCTGAAAATACTAATTCGAATTTGTCAGTAATAGAAGTAATGTTGTTGTTGTCAGTTCTTCGTTTACCGGTATCATCAACTGCTACTACATCTTCCAGTCCAACAGCTACTGACATCTTGTAATATTTAAAGTTGTCAATCTCAACACCGTATCCGCCTTCTGTAAGCTTAAATATCTGATTATGAACTGCGTAGTTAGTGTTTCTTGTATAAACAGTACCGCTTGTTGCTGCTTTTTCTCCTGTTGTTAGATTTGTAACTTCAACTGTAAGCAAGTCACGTGTTGTAGAACCGCTTGCTCTGAAGTCGATTGACATTAAAACATGATACCATGTCAGGTCGTCATAATCCATAATGTAAACCGGAACGTTACTGTTACTTGTATATCTTCGATTTATAGCCTGAATTTGACCATTTTTTGTAATACGTCCGTCCTGGTCTCTTGTGGGAGCTGTAAACTGAAGCAATATTGGATTAATAGAAGAATTCTGTGTACTATACATCCAAAGCTCCATACCGCCTGTCGCTTTTATGTCGAACTCTATGTAAGCTTTTGCAGATGCAAACGGATCACTTATATCAAGCTGAGCACTTGTGTCAGCCGAGCCGGTTATGCTAAGAGCCTTACCGCCGTTATGGCTAACTAATCTTCCGCTTCCGCTCCAACCTACAAATGGGAAACCGCTGCGGTCATCAAATGTTTCATTAAGCTTCACATATTCAACTGTATCGCCGGGGTTTACAGTTCGTACATTAACTGTAACAACATCTGTCTGTGCACTTAACCCTGCAATATCATAAGCCTTTGCATAGAAGTTATATGTATCAGCACTTAAAACTCCTGTTAATACTGAAACAGCATCTGAGGTCATATCCTCTGCCTTAACTGTTTTAATAAGTACATTATTCTGATAGAATTCTATCTTTTCCAAATTATTGTCAGGATCACTTGCTGTTATATTTAATGAAAGTGCAGAACCGGCAACTGCAGTTGAGTTATTAGCAGGTGACTTCCATTGTATGATAGGTAAAGAGTTAGCTGTTGCTGTTGCTACTACCCCTACTTCAGCAGATTGTGTTGAATTACCGGCAACATCATATGCTATAGCATAAAAACTGTGTGAGCCTGATGCCATTGACCTTACAGTGTAAATTGCTCTGTCTGCAGTTATATCATAAGCTGGAACTGTACCTGTAAATCTACCATTATGATAAAAATCAACCTTATCAATATCTCCTACAGGAACGGTTACATCAATAACAAGCTGTAAATTAGAACCAATAGCAACCTCTGCACCGTCCGCTGGGCTTATCCATTCAATAACAGGTCTTATTTCACCCGGAACAATATGTATTACAATATCTGATGTTTCTGAATATGCACTTGCTGTATCTGTTGCACGGGCTTTAAAAATGTGAGTACCTTCAGGTAATTCTCCTGTTACAATAGAAGCTATTCCGTCTTTGAGCCCTGAAGCAGCTACTTCGCCAATCTTTTCATCATCCATAAAGAATTCAATTTTTGTTAAATTCTTCTCAGCATCCTCGGCTTTAACCTCTATTTCCATACCGCCTGTTATTGCTTCTGAATCATATCTTGGTGAAATCCATTCAACAACCGGTATTGTATTTGCAATACCTACACGACCCATTCTGAATGAGTCAAGTTCAAAGCTTGAATCTGAAGTCAACTCAAAAATCTGATTAAAAACTGCAAAATCTGTGTTTCTTGTATATGTGGCAACAGATGATTTTGTCTCTCCGGTATCCTCATCAGTAATTGTAACTGTAAGTTTATCATTTCCTGATGAACCTGAAGCTCTGAAGTCAATTTTGTAACTTACACTATACCAGTGTCCGGGAACAAATGATACCAAATCTTTTGTTTTTTCAGTACTGCTACTGTATCTTTTATCAATAGACTGTACCATATCTCCGGCAAAAGTTAATAATGTCGGGTTAATACCTGAATTGGTGGGATGAACCATCCACACAAACATTTCACCGTTTGGTCTTATGCGGTACTGAACTGTTGTAACAACCTTTGTTACAGGGTCAGGGTTATTCAGACGTAAAGCTGCACCTGATGAGCCTGACACTGTTACTATTCCGTTTTCAATAGCAGTTGTTGCGCCACCTGTTAATTTCCATACACTTGGAAGGTCTTGCATATCTTCAAAGTCAGTATCGTACATAACATAATCAGTTGTTGGTTCACCCGGTACCTGAACACCCGGTTCTAAATCAAGTGTTTCCTCCGTAACTGTAATTGTACGTTTTACACTTTGCGCTGTTCCGCCTAATGTACCTGTGGCTTTTGCGTAATATGTATGATTGCCTAATGATGGATTTATTACTGTGTATGTTGCTACACCATTTGCAGGTGATGTAACAGTAGACAGCGGTGTTGAATTACCTTCCTCAAAAAACTCAACCTTAGCTATTGTATCATTACTTATTGATACATTTGCTTCAAGCTCTATTGAAGTTCCTTCTTCCACTGTACCGTTAGCACTTGGTCTTACTAGCGATATAACAGGTGTGGGAACTGTTGGATTTACAGGAGGTGTTGGTGTATCAGGCTGTGACGGTGTTGAACCTCCAAATTCACTGTTAATTCCACCGTCTTTCTGATACATTTTGAAATCATCAAGCTCAAAGCTTGTATCTGACATTAACTCAAATGTATGATTATGTACACCGTAGTCTGTATTTCTTGTATATGATGCTACTGATGATTTTGTCTCACCTGTTGTTTCATCTGTAATTGTTACTATCAATTTATCATTTGTTGCAGAACCTGATGGTTTAAAATCTATTGTGTATTTTACGCTGTACCAATGTCCGGGTGTAAATGCTACTAAATCCTTAGTTTTTTCATTACCACTGCTGTAGCGCTTATCAATTGACTGAACCTTGTTGTCTGAAAAACGGATTAGTGTAGGATTAATTCCTGAATTGCTTGGGTTTACCATCCACACAAACATATCACCGTACGGTCTTATACGATATTCAACAGTTGTAACGACATTCTTTTTAACAAACGGGTTGTCAAAGCGTAATCTGCCTCCGCTTTCGCCTGATACCGTCAATTTATCACCTGCAACTACTGCTGATGCACCATTTTGAGTTTTCCATTCTGACGGCAATGATGACATACCATTAAAATTAACATCTGCCATCATATAGTCATTTGTAACAGGCTCCGTTGACCCTGCTGTTCTTACTGTGATTGTACGTTTTGCACTTTGCGCTGTTCCACCTAATGTACCTGTAGCTTTTGCGAAGTATGTATGAGCACCTACCGAAGGATTTGTTACTGTATATGTTGCCATACCATTTGCTGGTGATGTAACAGTAGACAGCGGTGTTGAATTACCTTCCTCAAAAAACTCAATCTTGGCTATTGTATCGTTGCTGATTGCTGCACTTGCTTCAAGCTCTATTGTAGCGCCTTCCTCTACTGTTCCGTTAGCATTTGGTTTTACTAACGTTACAACAGGAGTAGGAATTGTGGGGGTTGGTGTATCGGGTTGTGACGGTGCTGAACCTTCAAATTCACTATTAACTCCACCGTCTTTCTGATACATTTTGAAATCATCAAGCTCAAAGCTTGTATCTGCCACTAACTCAAATGTATGATTATGTACACCGTAGTCTGTATTTCTTGTATATGATGTTACTGATGATTTTGTCTCACCTGTTGTTTCATCTGTAATTGTTACTGTCAACTTATCATTTGTTGATGAGCCTGACGGTTTAAAATCTATTGTGTATTGTACGCTATACCAGTTACCCGGAGTGAATGCCACTAAATCTTTAGCAGTTTCATTACTGCTGCTCCATCTCTTATCTATTGACTGGACCTTGTTGCCTGAAAAACGGATTAGCGTAGGATTAATTCCCGAATTGCTTGGGTTTACCATCCACACAAAAATATCACCATATGGTCTTATACGATATTCAACAGTTGTAACTATATTCTTTTTAACAAACGGGTTGTCAAAGCGTAATCTGCCTCCGCTTTCACCCGATACAGTTACCTTATCACCTGCAACTACTGCTGATGCACCATTTTGGGTTTTCCAACCTGACGGTAATGATGACAATCCGTCAAAATTCATATCTGCCATCATATAATCTTCTGCAAATGCAATGTTCGCCGGCAATACACTAAACAGTATTGCAACAACAAAAATCAAACTTAACAATCTTTTTTTCATATACTGTCCCTCCGTTACCATAAACTTGTCTCGGTAAGTTTTTTGGAAATTTTATTTGTAATAACAACCATTATAAATCCTACCAGTGATTCAAACAGGCTGACCGCTGTTGTATAGCTGTAGTCTGCATTTAAAATACCACGCCTGTAAACATACGTTGAAATCACATCTGCGGTATCATATATCATTGGATTATACAACAACAATACCTTTTGTGCTCCTACCTCGATGATGCTGCCGACTTTCATAATAAACAGTATTATAATTGTCGGAGCAATACCCGGCAGTGTTATGTGAATCATACGTTTCCATCGGTTGGCACCATCAATAACCGCTGCCTCATAAAGTTGTACGTCTATACTTGAAAGAGCCGCTAAGTATATAATTGTACTCCAGCCTACTCCCTGCCATATATCAGACAATATGTAAATTGTTCTGAAGTACTCTTTTTTATTAAGGAATAACTGAGGTGTACCACCAAGGTTTTTTATAATCTGATTAATCATTCCGTCCAATGATAAAAAGTTGTGCAGCATACCGCAGATAACAACTATAGAAATAAAGTGCGGTAGATAGCTGACAGTTTGAACAAGCTTTTTCCATTTCTGGTTTTTGACCTCATTTAAGCTTAATGCTAATATGATGGGTGCAGGGAATGTAAAAATCAAGCCATATAGACTTAACATTAGCGTGTTTTTAAGCAGCTTATAAAACTCCGGATTTGTAAACAACTTTACAAAATGCTCAAAGCCATAATAATCTGCCCAGGGACTTCCCTGAAATCCTTCATAAATATCAAAATGCTTGAACGCTATAATTACTCCATACATAGGGACATACTTAAAAATAATATAGTATATAAATCCCACTGAAAACATTAAAAGCAAAAACTTATCTCTTATAATTGACCTTTTGATTTTTAAGGCTTTTGTTTTTAACTTTTTCGCATAACTTGGTTTAACGGTACTGTTCACACAACCACCCCCCTGATTCAGTTATTGCCAAAGACATCAAATTCATTTTATAACGTTCCTCCCCAAAATACTTTCTTATCATATTTTAAGTATAAAGCAATGGGCTTTCAAAGTAAATATGCAATATTCCACTTTACTTTTCATTTTTCTACCTTTTGCTCAAAAATCAACGTGTTTTTTGCTGTTTACAAAATACGAAAAACCTTTCAATTAAAATACTTCCAAATCTGATAAAAATTACCTGTTAACAAAAATCAAATGACACCACCGGTATTTTTTCAAGGTCTCCCCAACCGCTTACGGGAACTAATACTAATTTATCCAAATTTTTATTTATATCAACGTGGTACGAACGTTTTCTGTTATCTGTAATATTAAGCAGTTCAAATCTCTCTCCGTCCAATTCACCATACAGCTTAAAAGATTTACAAAGGGTTTGTGGCATACTCATCCGCGGACTGTCAAGTCTGTAGCTTGCACGCATAGAATGATACCGTTCACATTCTGAGCCTGGCAGCGTTTTGCGGTTAAGGTCACTGCAGAAAACAATATGTACAGATGATATTTTTGTCTCTTTAAAGTTGTAGCATATTTCAGAATTTTTATCTGCCTTATATGAGCAGCTTTCCTCATCTGTATTATATATAATGTGCGGACGGTCCTGTCCGTTTCTTATTACATCATCAGCATTTTTAAGCTCAGCATTTTTGCACACATCAGATACCGATCTTATTTTTGACGGTAAAAAACAATCCTCATTCATAAGGAGCCTTTGAACTTCATCAATTTTATTGCAATAAACTCCATGAGGCGTAAGCTTATTTTTTACTGCTACAGATGCCGCTTTACCAACAGCCTCCCCTAAAAGTGCACAAGTTGCCATAACACGCATACTGCTCATTGCCGTATGAGTCATACTAATGTTTCTGCCTGCAAAAAATAAATTTTCAACATTTTTAGAATAAAGAGTACGGTACGATATAGAATACGGTGCAGGTGTCGGAATATCAGTATTACGGACACCACGATGGTAAAATCCACCAGGGAAATGGTCATCAATAGGCCACCCGCCGTATGCTATTTCATCCTCAAAAACTCTGTTGTCGCTTATATCACGCTGAGTCATCATATATTCTCCACACATCCTGCGTGATTCACGTTTTCCGGGCAAAAATCCGATAAAATCAAGATCCCACTTATCAGCGTTAAACTTGTTTGAATTTTTAATGTAATCCCACACACCTGTTACAAGACAAATCAACTCATCACGTAATTCTTCTGTGTCATCAATGGTATTTTTTGTACCTCCAAGTTCTAAGTGCCAGAAATTCTCAAGTTCGTTATATAAATCAAGTTTTCTGTATGATAAATCTTTTTCTGTTATCTTGGTGCTCCATTCGGGTGCTGTGTATTTAACATCATGTTGTGTTTCTCTGCCCTGCAACAAACAAGACATACCCATAGTCATTTTGTCAGCTTCTGTTACATGGGTATCTTCACCAAATTCCGAGCTGGATTCACGACCAATACGATATTGTGCATCGCAAAGCGGAGCTAAAATACTGTCTCCTGAGCTGTCACAAAAGAATTTTGCTTCAATCTCATAAAAGCATTGAGTGGTCATCTGATAACCACGCACTGCTTTGATTTTTGTATCACGTCCATTTGCAAAATCACCCTTTAAAACATCAGCATCAAGGCATGTACAGTTTAATAACAAGGTTATATTATCCTCACGTCTTATAAAATCATAAAGCACAGTATCCCATACAGCATAGCTTTTAGTCGGGTTACGATACAGATTTTCAAGTAATATTTCCTCTAATATACCTGTTTCACGGTTGTTTTCACCCTTAGCACCGCATATCCACATACGAATTTCAGAGGAAGCATTTCCTCCTAAAACAGGACGTTCGTGCATAAGCACAACCTTTAAACCCTCCCTTGCTGCTGAGATGGCAGCAGTCAATCCTGCCATACCTCCACCGATAACACATAAATCACATTTTACAATTTTTTTATTTAGCATAATAAAAACCTCTTGAAATAATTATTGTATTATACTATAATTATATTATATTTTTAAGTACTGTTCTTTGATTTTAATGCTGAAAAATATGAAAATTGTGCAAGGACTGATTAATATGAAAGATCTTGTGTCCAATATCATTTCTTATCT
>JAZNGX010000123.1:0-14365 GCA_045576675.1 Clostridia bacterium
TAAATAACTATGATTAAGGAAAAAAACTTTAGCAATATCTGCTGATGTGATATTTTCCATATAATTTTCATATATATAATCCACAATATTCTTTGATTTTAATGCTGAATCTTTTCGTGAAAATTCAGGCATATTACTATATAGCACCTGATAGTTACGGATTAATTGCAATACAATATGATAGATGTCACCTGTTAACGCAAATTCATATCCTATAGACTTATCTTTTATTTGAAAACAGGCATCTGCCAGATAAGACTTTAACGTTGCATCTTCGCTTAAATCATTATAAAAAACCACGTTCTGATAGTTTGCTTCTTTGAAAAAGGACTTACGGATAACAATATAATAAAATTCCAAATTATTTGATGTAACGATAGAATACACTTCATTTGAATTTACTAAAATAATTTTCTCACTTTTTAAATCAAAGGTATTGATACTACAATCCATAACACCGGAACCACTTAAAAAATAGTATATTACAATATCTTCTTTAGTTGTAGGATATGTGTACATGTTAGACGCTTCTGTTAATAAAACATGACGAATTATAAAATTTGTCGTATTATACAATTCTCTTTCATGTTCAATTTTATGAACCATAATTAAACACCATCCACATTAATATATTAGCATAAATATTAACATATAAAAACGATAATATTTACTCAATTTAGTACAATTTTGACATAACTTTTTATTGTCAAATTATCCATAAACTTAATAATTCCAGAGCTATGATAAAATTATTTTTCCACAGTATTTAATTTATAATGCACTTTGCGTGTCGTTAGGGTCACCATTTCGTGCAAGATAATATTCCTCTGTCCAGTCAAGGCCTCGATAGTCCTTTGCACGCTCGTCTGTTTTAATAAAATCCATCAAAAGGTCAAGCATTTCCTCTGTCCATGTATTACGGTCAATTTGTGCTGTTGTAAATTTATTCAGGCTAATCATTTCAAAACCAAACAAATCCTTAACCTGCGTTTTTGCAGCACCACCTACAACTTCTTCAACAAGATGAGCAGGTATAAAAAGAACTCCACCGCCTGCACCGAATACCACATCACCGGGCATACAAATTGCATTTCCGATTCTGGTGGGAGTATTATAGGATGTTATAATAAAATCGCGTATCGGTGTAGGGTCTATTCCTCTGTAGTAAACCTGTGTGTCCTCAACCTTTTTCATCTGTTCAGTATCTCTTATACCTCCCCAGATTACAGCACCACCGTTTTCATTCTTAGTTTTATTTTTAAGAGCTGTTGTAAGATTTCCGCCAAGATATGTACCCTTGTAAATTTTATCGTACATATCAATTACAGGAACATCATATTCCATAAGATTGTCAATAACCCACTGGTTATATGTGCCCGTTCTGTTTTCACTTCTGCCTATATCCTTAACAACCTCATCAAGATCCGGACGGAAAGGACAATACGTAGCAGTAACTGCACGACCGATAAGTTTTCTTCCGTCATCGTGCAACGTGTGAAGTCTGCCCTCAAACTGACTTTCATAACCTTTTACAAAAATAGGTTTCCAAACCTCTTCTAAAGTAAGTGTCTTGAGTGCCTTTAAATATTTTTCATCAACCTTTGGTCTGCCGTCAGGCAGTCTTTCTCCCTTCCATTGTGGTGTTATTGCAATTATTTCGTCTCTATCATTAAATCTCATAGATGCATTCCTCCGTCAATTATTATATCCGTACCTGTTATATATCTACCCTCGTCTGAGCACAAAAGCAAAACAACAGGACTTATATCTTTTGGCAAACCGATATAACCGCAGGGTATTTTTGCTTCAACACTCTTTTTAAACTCTGTATCAGCCAATGCTTCTTCATTTCTGGGCGTATCAATGCACCCCGGTGCAACATTGTTGACAGTAACACCAAACGGTGCAAGGCTTGGTGCAATATTTTGCACAAGCTTTAGTTGTGCCGCCTTTGTAGCGCCGTAAAGCGACAGTTTCGGATGCTGATTATACTGATTGACACTGCCTATTGTCACAATTCTGCCCCAGCCTTTGTTTTTCATTGCAGGTGCATATTTTTTCATGAGAAGATATGTGCTTTTTACATTGCAATCCATTTGTTTGTCATATTCTTCTATAGTAAACTTGTCCCATTCTTTTTTATACTGGATGGACGCATTCAAAACAAGAATATCAATATCGCCCGTAACCTCATATAACGCATCTATATCCTCTGTCTTCAAAAGATTTGCACGCACAGGAACGGAATTGGGTATTTTTTCACACGCTTTTTCGCACTTCTCAAGGCTTTCGGCACCGCTTACATACACCTTTGCACCATGTTCAGACAAAGCACGTGCTATTTCAAAGCCTATTCCCTGAGTTGATCCTGTAACCAATGCAGTTTTTCCGCATAAATCAAACATTATAAAAGCACCTCCCCTATATCATACTCAATATTATATTCCATCTCAAAGCCACCATTAACTGCTGAAGTGAATTTTTCCGGGTCTTCAGTGTTGCTTGCAAACATTCCGTAGTGCGACGGAACAGCCACACGAGGATTAATTGCTTTGGTAAGCCTTATCGCATCATACACATTCATATTACCAAGCTTGCCGTTGATGCATATAAACATTACATCTATTTTATATTGTGCAAGCTCTTCAAGCTTTTTATTATACTCGGTGTCACCCGAAAAGTATAATGAAACATCATTATGCTTTAATATTACTCCGATTGCAGGCACGCTGTGGTCCGCAAAAACAGCTATCAGTTCAAAACCGCCTACGTTATACACGTCACCTTCGTCAAACCTGCAATAATTGGTTACGCCACACTCATTAAGTTGTTTTTTTGCATCAATCGGTGCAAGAAAAAGCATATTTTGTTTATTCATTAAAGGAATAGCATCAATATCAACATGGTCAAGATGATTGTGAGTACAAACAACCACATCTGTGCAAAGCATTTCGGGCACAACTGCAGGCTCAACCATTCTTGCCCTGCCTGCAACGCGGTTTACAACATCTGAAAGATATGGGTCAATACATATTGTGGTTATGCCGTCTGTCACAATATAACCGCTTTGACCTATCCATTTTATTTTAAGCATCAGCTCCACTCCCTGTCGTTTGCCCATTCGCTGTCCCATTGGGTTGTAGGCTCCCACTGACCGGGATATTTAGGATGCATGTGCTGTGCAATAAGCTCTTCGTTAAGACTTTCAATACCAAGTCCCGGAGTATTTGGAACATCAACAAAACCATTTTTAAACAATGGATTTGCTATGCCGTTTGCAAGGTCATTCCACCACGGTACATCAACAGAATGAAACTCAACTGCCAGAACATTCTGAATTGCTGCAGCAGTATGAATTGCCGCCATACATGCAATGGGGCTTTCTGCCATGTGAATTGCCATTCCCACACCGTATTCCTCACACATATCACCAAGCTTTTTGGTTTCGAGTGCACCGCCGATTGTAAGCAAATCAGGATGAACAATTGAAACACCACCGCATTCCATAAGCGGTTTGAAATTCTTTGCTAGATAAATATCCTCACCTGTTGCAATCGGCACATTACAGCTGTGTGAAATCTTTTCATAATGCTTTGTAAGATGCCACGGCTGAATATCTTCAAGCCATGCTATGTTATATTTTTCAAGACGTTTTGCAAACTTTATGCAATCTTCAAGAGCAACATGACCAAAGTGGTCTATTGCAATCGGCACTTCATAACCCACAACATCACGCACTTGTTTTACGTAATCCTCAAGATAATCCATACCCTTTTCAGTAATATGTATGCCCGTTGCATAATGAGGAATAGTAAACACCTCATAGTTTTTGCCCAGCATCATATCCATATCAACAGAGCCACTTTGATGCGAAATTGCTTTCATTGAATACTTCTGCAAATCCTCAAGCATTCCAACAGGTGCGTTTAGACAACTGGGCTCATCATACAAAAGTTCGATTCCTAAGTCCATTTTAACAATGGTAAATCCCATATCCATACGTTTTTTTATTGCTTTACCCATATCTGTGCCTGTATGTTTTCCATCAACATCGGTATCGCCATATACACGGATTTTGTCATGGAATTTTCCACCAAGAAGTTGCCAAAGCGGAACACCCCATGCTTTACCTGCCAAGTCCCACAAAGCAATTTCAAGACCTGACACACCACCACCTTGTCTTGATGGCCCACCAAATTGTTTTATTCGTCTGAAAAGCTTATCAACATTACATGGATTTTCTCCCACAAGTCTTGATTTAAGCATAAGTGCATAAGTAGCACTTGATGCGTCACGCACCTCACCGTAGCCAACAAGTCCCTGGTTAGTGTAAACTTTTATAAGCGGACAGTGCTTCGGTGCACCTGTAATGTTTGCCACTCTTATATCGGTGATTTTAAGCTCCGACGGTGACGAATTAACATTTACATTTTCAGAAATTTTCTCATTCAAGTTCATTTTTCATTCTCCCTTATATAGATATACAAACAAATTCTTCGTTTGTTTTTTCAAATTCTGTACCTTTAAAATTTTCGCATATAAAACTACTTTTTACTATTTCACCGCCGTCGCTCCAAGACTTTATCAGCACATCACCATTGAAGTTTTTGACAGTAACATTATCAAGTACAACCTTTTCATAATGACATAAATGCATAAAAGGTAGCTTGTCACGTTCATTTGAAAAGCTCAACTGACAGTTCTTCATTTCAAGCTTAAGTGGTTTTTCAGCATCACCGTACGCAGTAACAGGATTTTTCACATTTACTGCAGTTATATTTTCGAAAGTAATGCTTTCAAGCGGTCTGTTTTTCTGCCATGGCTCGTTACCGGAAAAATTATAATGCAAAAACCTATCCGCATTTTCAACGATACAATTTCTTATTACAATGTTGCCCGGACTGTTTCTTACATTCCTTGTAAAGTCAGAATAATATGTGAACATACCAAGCATGTTAAACCTATGATTTCCATGCAAAGGCTTTCCCGCGCGTTTTTCTTCATCACTCAGGCTTCCACGGAACAGATATTTTGCTGGACCATAAAACTTACAATTTTCTATCAATGCATTTGTGCCACCAAACCGAAGCCCGCTACACGCTGTGTTCATTATACAATCCGTTATAAGGACATTAAGATTATCGTGCCCTGCTATACAATCATCACCACAGTAAAACTTACAATCCGTTACCGTAACATTGGTACACGACCTTATATGAACACCATCATGTCCGCCAAGCACTTCAACATTTTCAACGGAAACGTTTTCGCACTCAATCAAAGCATGTGCCCAATTAGCACTATTTTTTATAGTGTAGCCTTTAAATACCATGTTTTTACATCTATGCATATTTATAGCATGAGGTCCACGATAATACTCCTCACCTGTTTCATCAAAGCAGTCGCAACCGTCAATGAATGAGCCTTGTTCACCAATAATTTTTATGTTTTCGGCATCAATAGCTTTTATAATTGCATTATTCCACTTGCCGGCACACTTATTTATATGGTCGGCATTTTTCCTTTCCGCAACAGGTAGCCATAAAACATCTGTTTTATCATCTTCCTTTATCGGTTCGATAACATCATTTAATATAACATCATAATCACGCGGATTGCGGCTTGCAATAAGATGTGCATTTTCCATCAAATGCAATGTGATGTTGCTGCGTATTCTTATTGTTGAAACATTATAGTCTCCAGCTTGGACAACAACTTCACCACCTCCATTCAAAAAACAATCGTCTATTGCTTTTTGAATGTTGTTTTCATAATCAGCAACGTTGTATTTCATATACCCACCTCAAATATAAGTTGACAATTACAGTTTATTATGATACCATTTTATCAATAACTATATTAAAAGTCATCATTTATATTATGCAATATATCCAGTATATTAAGAAACGGGAGATGTAATATGACATTTGATAAATTGATTTATGATGAAAACGATAAAACGTTAATGGAACTATACCATTCCACCGTCAAAAGTGGCAAAAGGAATTATCGTGAGCATCACCACACACAATTTGAAATATCATATTTTAAAAGTGGCAGCGGAGTTTACAAGGTTGGAACTAAAAGTTTTCGCTTTGAAAAAGGCGATGTTTTTGTATTCAGTTCTGACGAAGTACATTGTGTGACTTCAATTGAGGAACATGAAAAGCTTGATATTGTAAACATACATTTCGAACCGCGTTTTATCTGGGCTGACAATTCAAGCCGTGAGCTTTTGGGAATATTCTTTGACAGAAATGAACGCTTCAGCAACAGAATAGACAAAAATAATCCATGCACCGAATTGATTGTAAAGCTTATAAATTCGATTGAAGAAGAATTGACACACAAAAAGAATCAGTACAGGCAAATGGTAAAAATGCATATTTCTCACATACTCATACTTCTTATGCGTGAATACAACTACGTAAATAATACTTTGGATTACAGCACAGACACTATAACAGCACTGAAAAAAGCTATGGAATACATAGACAAAAATCTAGAAAATAACATTGAGTTGTCTGACATTGCAAAAAGTTCGTCCATGAGCCGAACATATTTTTCATCGGTGTTCAAGAAATATAACGGAATATCACCATGGGATTACATTACAATTAAGCGTGTTGAACGTGCAATTGAATACATCGGAAATTCAGATTATACAAAAACAGAAATTGCAGGTTTATGTGGATTTTCAAGCATGTCAAACTTCTACCGTGCTTTCAAAAAAATCACAGGTAAATCCCCTAATGAATATAGAAAAAACACCAACAAAACATAAAACATCCATACAATTTTGCTTTGGATATGATAGTTTCTTTGGCAGAATAAAAGCGAAACGTTTTATAGACGTTCATGAACTGGTGTTTCCATTGATACTTTTGACGATAAAATCAATAATTATATCAACTGGTATAACACAAAACGTATCAAACAATCATTAGGTTAAACAAATACTTATATGAACATACAACGGACACCTACAACACCAGTTTTCAAATTCTTTATATATAACCCACTTTGGAACCAGGTGTCACAGGTGTCAACGACGTTTATTACTAATCCAAGAATATGCATAATACCCAATTTTATAACAATGTATCAACCAAAAATATCTATATACATTGAAGTTATAAAATTTTATACTGTTATTATAAGAAGGAATACTAATATGAATATGAAAAACTGGATTAATAAAATTAAACAGAATAAAATAAAGAAAGCATTCCCGATTTTATCGTTCCCAAGTATTCAACTGATGGATATTACGGTTAAAGACCTGATTGCAGACAGTGATTTGCAAGCAAAGGGCATGAAGTTAATTGCAGATAAAAACAGAAAGGTTTGCAAGCTTATAACTGATAGACCCGTATTTGCTGGTGTTATTGGTCCTTTTTCTCTTACAGGCAGATTAATGGATGTTACTGAGGCTATGATAAACTGTTATACAGAGTCTGATATGGTTCATACAATCCTTGATAAGGTGACAGAATTTTTGATTAATTATATCAATGCATACAAAAATGTCGGTGCAAACGGAGTTGTTATGGCAGAGCCATTGGCGGGCATGCTGTAACCCGAGCTTGCTGAAACACTTTCTTCAACATACGTAAAAAGAATTGTAAAGGCAGTACAGGATGATAATTTCATTTTAATATATCACAACTGCGGTAACAATACTATCCAAATGATTGATTTTATTCTTGAAACAGGAAACAAAACGCATAATGAGTGAATGTTGCAGTTAGCCAAACTTTGTAATTTCGTCAGGCTGTGATATTCCACCCACTGCAAGCTGGAATAACATCAATGCCTTTTTTGAAGCAGTAAATGAATTCTATTCAGAAAAATAGCGCAGTGGCACTAAAAACTATTGTTTACAGTAGAAATCTTTGTATGTGGGAAACCATATCCTACTGCAAGAAAAGCTATAGGCAAAAAGCAGAAAACACAACAAACCGAACCTCAAAAATATATGGTTCGGTTTGTTGTGTTTAAATTAAATCTTAACAAGACCATTTATCTACAAGCTGAATGAAGTTTTCAGCCTCATCTTTTGTATCAAGGCCTATTGCAATATAAACACCTGTTGGGTCTAAAGTTTTTATAAGCTTTTCAGCACTTTCAAGGTCAGGATACTTACTTGGACAAAGTAATACAATGTTTTTCTTTTTATCTTGTATTTTCTTATATAGTGGAAACCACTGCTCATCAAACAATGATGCCTGACCGTCACCTGCAACCCACTGGATACCAGTGATTCCTGGAACGTCAAGAAGCATATCAAGATGCGGAATTTCACCCGGTCCATCAAGATGATAAATACAACGCTCCATATGCTCACTTTGTTCAACAAGGTGAGGTAAAACAAATTCTTCAAACTGAGCAGGTGATATCATTGCAGAAAAATCACACTGTATAGGATACCACGGTTTGCTTGACGGAATGTTCATCCAGTTGTTGTAAGGCTGACCTGTTTTGCTTATAGCTTCAATTTGTCTGTCAAAAGCTTTAAACCACTCTTTTGTTACTCTATTCGTAAATTCCTTAACCTGTTCAGGATAATCGTATAAGTCATAAAGCAAATTTTCTGTACCACGAAGAGCCGCAACAGTATCCATAACTCCACCTATATCAACTATTGTTGTATTAACCTCATTTGTAGTAAAAAACTTGTTTTGCATACGTGTAACGTGCTGCCAGATCTCACTATTTTCATCAAATTTAACCTGAGGCGGATTTTCCCAATCATCAATAATTTGTTTAGTATCATACCATATTGTTCTTTCTGCAAGCATATAGCTGCCACCAATACATGCCGGTAAGCATCCCGGACCGAGATTAGTAAACAAGTGTGGAAATGATTCAGCTGCGTAGTATGTATTATTTAAGCTATGCAAGGTTCTGGCAAGTATATATTCCTCATCTAACCATTTTTCCTCCAATGAATTCGGTGCACGGTACGCAGGTCCGATTGCAACAGGAAGGTTTAACACGACTCTTTTTCGTGGTTTTCGTTCCCAAAATTCTTCAAATGCATTCAGTGAGTGAGCAAATCTTTCGTTTAACATTTTAATCAATCCTTTTTGTTTTTAGTGTAATTCTCATTTGATGTTTTAAACTTCTTTCAACTTTAAATATTCAACAAGAGCTAACAAAACAATTCCAATACCATGAGTGTCATTAATCCTTGTTTTCAAATTATACTTATAATAATCAGGCAAAAATGAAAATTGTGAGCCTGCACAAGTACCATAAACATTTCCATATACATCTATACATTTTTGGCTTAACCCCGTTACTGCTTTTTGAACAGCCTCCATATATTCAGACACATTTTCTTTTATCCATCCGAAACGAACACCTCTTGCAAAGCTGTAAGCAAACATAGAAGTACATGATGTTTCCTCATACGAATCAGGATGAGTTAAAACCTGATGCCAAAGCCCGTTTTCTCCCTGTAATTTTAAATATCCCCTACATAAATCCGTATACATTTCCAATATTTCTTGTCTCATATAAAAATCTTCGGGCATAATCTCCAAAAGCTCTGTGAGTGAAAATAGTACCCAGCCATTTCCTCTTCCCCACGGAATTTGCGTAGCTTTGTTATATGAAAAATCATATACATGTGACATAATTGAGCTTTCTTCTATGTACAAATACTTTTTAAACAACAGAAATTGCTTTGCTGCCTCCTCAAGATAAGAAACATCTCCTGTCACCTTATAATACCTTACCAGAAACGGAACACTCATATATAAATCATCTGCCCATAAAGTATTCTCACTTATTGTTCCGGGCAAATTACGATAAAAAACTCCGTCCGGCTGGCGTTCCTGCTTATTCTTTATATAATCCGCAATGTAATCTGCCAAAGGTAATATACTTTCTCTTGCTTCTTCCATATACGTCTCAAGCATAACCGAACCAAATGAGCCACAATCATCAAGAGCATCAAGCCAGATTATCTGATGATCAACACCGGGATAACCATAAGTCATATCTTCCCATATTGCATATTCAAATATATCAGAAACAGAAAAAACGTGTTCTTTAACATACGATGTATAAACATCATTCTTCAAATACCTGCCTGACTGCAATAAGCCATAAAGTGTTACACCGAGAGGATATGTCCATCTGCCAAAAAGTGCATTTTCGCAAAAAGGACGAATTACACAGTTTGGATAATCAAGCTGCCAAAACACCTTTTCTTCAAAACCTGTTCCCATATGAGTTAAAGTTGTAAACTTTTTCATATCGTCTGAAGACACTTCTTTTAATGGTGCCATATATAACCAATCACCGTTATACCCCTTTATATCTGCAGGACACGAAAAGTTCATATTATCTGAGCTTATTTCAAAAACTCCGCTGTTATTGTCTAAATCAAGCTTGATAAGCATATTGCACTGTGACTTCGTGCTTTTTATCTCAATAGAAAATTCACCATTACCATTAAAGCAATGATGCAATTCACCATCAAGCCATACTTCAAAAGCACCCCCAGTAGTACCTTTTATCCAGCTTTTTCCGTTCTTTCCTAAAGTAATTTTTGTCCACGCAACAGCATAGCCTTTTTTGTGTTCAGAAAAAACACGTTTAAAAAACGCTTTGTTTTTATCCTTGTTTATTACAGGCAACCAGGTTAACCCCGTTAGTTCTGCGGAGCTTAACCAATCTATCTCTTTTTCTTCTATACACGGGTCTTTTTCAGTGGGAACAGAATAAACCCAGCCGGTCCAACCTTCCCACTCCTCAAAAACCGAGGCAATATTAATAGGTGTCCACTGCGGACTTCCGCTTGCAATCAAGCATCCAAATCCTGAAGCTGAGTGTTTGAATTTTAAAAGCACAGTATTCCAGCCTTTAACAAGGTCAATCCATACAATAGTAGGCTTGTTTCCGCGCTCATTTGCAATTGAAGACTTAAACACACTCTTTCCATTAAATATTACCTCAACATACGAATGGCAGTACAACTGAAAGCCTGTTACAGCAGCGTTTGGAGACCAGAATTTCCCTGCCGCGTAAGCAACATCCCCATACAATGAATCAGGAAACTTTTCTTTTAAATTTATATCGTAAAGACTATTTTCGTTGTTTAAAAAGCTATCCTTAGAAAAACTACGCCATACAAATGGTGCTTTTGGATTTTCGCCTATGTATCTGTTTGAAATAGTTTCAATTATCCTCTCAATGTTATCTCCGAACCTGAAATAGCTGCTTTCCTGATTGTCGATATATTTTTCCATAACATCCTCCTTGTATCTTGCTCATTACGTTTTTAGCTAATATTGCATTATTTCCGGACAAAACAATCTTTGTCCGGAAATAATATATCTTATTATGCTTTATTCTGCTGCAACAGGTACAGGTAAAAGTTCAACCGGATTTCCAATCGGTTTAAGTGCATTGAAACTATCCCAACAGAACACTTTTATAGTGTCAGTTGCAGAACAAGCTTCAAAAATTTCTGTAAATGTTGTACTCATCACTGATGTACCGTTTGTTATGGATTTAACAACTTTTACTTCTTCTAATATATTGCCATTATAACGAGCAACAATGATTTGTGCATTGTCTTCCATAAGAACAACCGTACCTTGAACAGTAATTGCGTCTGCTACCATATTGTTTGTCGGTAAAACATGAACTCCACGATAGAATTTCACATCGAACTGATGTGATTTTGCTCCTACTAAGAATTGTGCTGTGTTGTTACCAATAAAAGCTTTGCCGGTTGCACTCTTCATCTTATCTGCATCTATTGTAACTGTATAAGTCTTATTTTCAAGCAATCCGCCGTCAACCTCGACACGAAGAGTTTTTCCATAATTTGAAAGATAAGTATTTTCAATAGTTGCTGCAACACCATTATCATATGTTACGGAAATAGCATCAGCAAGGTCTTCAGTCATTACAGCATTGTTAAAATCAAGTGTAAGCAAATCACTTATCTCGATATTCTGCTGTGCAGGATTTTTAAGCTTTAATTCATCTTCAAAGAAATGCGGGTCATATATCCATACAATGTCGTCTATATCATAAATTGATGGATTTTCTACAAGTGGGTAACCAGCACTTGCTTGGGCATTAAACGGTCTGAAAACAATATGAGAAAGCCCCTTGCCTGTATGTTCAATATGCAATGGATACTTTTCTACAGCTTTTTCACCATTAAAATATATGTCAACAACATCCTCGGCAAGATTAAATACCAAACCAAACTCAAGCCACTCATTTGCAACATAATCACCAATTACATCTACACCGTTTCTTGCTATAAACTTCTTTGTTTCTTTGTCGTAATCAATCAAATTAAGATCTTCGCTACCATCTCTGTTATACTGAATAACAGATCCACCACGACGTGTTGGATCTAATGGCTCATTTTTAAAACGCACTTTAAATCCTACAGCAACAGTTTTATCTGCAGCTATTCCGGGAGTTGCTGCACTCGCCTGAGGATACAGATTATGCTGTGCCCAATCGCCTGCTACTTTAAACTCACCGTAATTTCCCTGTACTCCGTCATTCTTAGCTTCAAAGCCGGATACACTGATTGCATTCATACCGTTTGCAATTGAATTGGTAGTAATCGAACCCTCTAATCCTTCAAAGCCTTGATAGAAAAGGAATTCTCCGTCGCCGGTTGTAAACGAAAATCTTTTATCACCAAGTAATGCTGCACCTTCAGAGCTTGTTATACCATCACCTATAATAACAGTATATTCAGAATTTCCATACAACTCACCATTAACCGGAATTGTAACAACAGTTGAATCATTATTCCATACCGGTTCACCTGTACTGATACCAAAATCAGGAGAAATGCTTATTTTACCATTTGCACTTTCCTTATTAACCGGCTCTGAGAATGTAAGCTTGATTTCAGATGTATTTACATCAACGTCAGTTGCATCTATTGAAGGGGTTATATCCTTTACATATAAATCACCTGCTGAAAATGCGGAAGTTTTAAAGGTTGTACTATAACCAGCTTTCGCCTTTTCATATACAAAGCTTTGGAAGTTACTACCACCCACAGCCACTGTATATACTGTATCAGACTGCAACCCATTTGTAAAAGACAATGTTAAAGTCTGATCACCATTACTTAAAGCATAAGTATATTCTGCCGCAGGTGTAACGCTAATGGCTCTTGAAATAGTACCACTTCTGACCGGAATAGAAAAATTAATAATTAAATCTGAATCGGTAGCAACATTTTGGGCATCTTTAGCCGGGACAGTTGATACAACCTCAGGATAATAACCTTTTACTTTGGCATAATTCTTACCTGCATACATATTATCAATATACAAGAACTCGCCTGCATTATACGGAGTGTGCTTTGTTTCGTTAGATGAATGCATATAAACATGCCATCTGTTTATTGCAGTATAAGCACTTCTTGTTTCACCATAAATGCGAGTACCGTTATAAAAAACATCAAATCTTTTATGGGTAATGCTGAACACAGCACCAAGAGTAAACCAGTTGCCTACTCCCGGTTCTGCTATACATTTGTCAGTTGCAGGTTCAAAGTTTCCATCTGTACCAACATATAGCTTACCTTGATACAAATAAATTACAGAATTTTTATATACGTTACCATAACTTGGACTACCATTAGATGTTCCGGGATAAATCAATGCAGCAACCACATCGTTATGAGCTGCCATAAAGTTTGCATTAAATGCATAAGCAGCGTTGCCCGCATCGGTTATTGAAGCATCGGCATCATCTACTCTTACAGAAAAACCATATTCATTTCTTACACCAAAGAAATTTAAATAACCCTGTCTTTCAACTCCGTCAGCTCCGATACTCATCTGCAAAGCAGAATCTCCGGCTTCTCCCGAAAAACCTGTACCATAGGAATAAGCAGGAACATTACCATGATGGTGAAATGCATCTGTTGTATTAGCAGCCGGATCAAACACTGCTGTTGTGTCATTAAAATTATACTCACTGTCAAAAACAGCAGCAGAAACCTGCATTGCAGGAATCATTGAACAAATCATCACAAAAACAATAGATAAACTTAGTATTTTCTTTAACATTTTATACTTCCTTTCTTTTTTGAATATTTGTCTAATCAAGCGGATTTTTGTGTCACAATCATCTCCTTTTATCTAAAACACAGCATAATCTCATATTTAATATTCCAGATGAACACTTACTGCACTTTAGAAAGTAATCTGCTGATAACCGCCGCCGCTTCACCTCGTGTAGCATTGTTTAAAGGTTTAAAGCTGCCATCATCCATACCACCAATCAGCCCGATGGTATAAGCAAAGCGAACATATTCCTGTGCCCAGTCCGCAATATCATTTATATCAGTAAAGCTTGG
>JAZNGX010000124.1:0-5425 GCA_045576675.1 Clostridia bacterium
CTGCTTTATAAAGGATAAACACACAACACTGTTTTAAAAAGCAGTAATGCCGTAACGGAGTAAAACCGTTACGGCATTTTTTATAACATAGGAAATTACTACTTTTAAGTTGTAATTCCCTATGTTTCAAAATAGTCTACCTTTAAAAAGTGAGCGAAGCGAACATTAGTTACCGAAGGCGACTTTTTTATATTCCTTTTGCAGCAAGAGTATGCTGTTCAAATAACACTGCAAAAGCCTCTTCAACAGTTGACACAGGGCAAATTTCAACATTGTATGAACTAAATATCTCCTGATAATTATCCTTTGGAATTATAATCTTTGTTACACCTGCCCTTATTGCCGCTTCAATTTTAAGCGGAACTTCACCAACAGGCTTCACCTCGCCCTTTATTGTAATTTCGCCCGTCATAGCCGTTTTGCCGCATATCGAAACCCCTGTAAGAGCAGAATACACTGCAAAAAAAATAGCAATTCCTGCAGAAGGTCCATCAACAGGTGCGCACCCCGGTATATTTATATGAATTCTGTAATTATCACACTTTAAATTATAATTATCAGAAAGTAATGTGATAATGTTTTCAACAGACGATGCAGCAGTGCTTTTGCGTGACAAACGCTGTCCTCTTGCTTCTATTTCTTCGTGCTCGATAATACCTGTTATTTTAACACCACCTTTTTCAGCCAGAGCTGCAGTTGCTTCGATATCTATTACTGCACCATAAGAGTTTCCAAACACTGCAAGCCCGTTGGTTACGCCAACTTTGCCTTCCTCCGCAACATTTTTCACAAGATGCGGACTGTACTTTCCAAACTCAACAACCCACTCAACATCTTTTTTTGTTATACTGCTACGTTTTTCAAGGAACGCAATGCTTTCGGCAGTTTGTATTATATTAACAGCATCTCTGCCGTTGGCGGCATAAATTGCGGCAAGCTGCAACGCCTCCTCCGACACCTCCACACCACATTTTTCGGCGGCATTTTTCGATATTTTCATAAGCTCACACACATCAAGCGGCTTAAAATATATTTCTGCACAGCGTGACCTTAATGCAGGCGGCAACTCATCAGGATTTCTTGTTGTTGCACCAATCAAACGAAAATCTGCAGGCAAGCCCTTTTTGAAAATTTCATGTATATGGTCAGGCGTGTTGGTATCGGCTGAATTATAGTAAGCACTTTCAAAAAACACACGTCTGTCCTCAAGCACCTTTAGCAGCTTATTCATCTCGTATGGATTAAGCTCACCTATTTCATCGATAAAAAGGATTCCGCCATGAGCCCTTGTTACTGCACCGGGCTTGGGTTGTGGTATACCTGCAGGGCCGTAGTTGCCAGCACCCTGATAAATAGGGTCGTGTACACTGCCAATCAACGGGTCGGCAAAGCCTTTGTCGTCCTGCTGAACAGTTGTTGCATCAATTTCTATAAATTTTGCCCTGCTTGTAAAAGGTGAGCTTTCATTTTTCTTTGCCTCCTCCAGCACCACTCTTGCGGCGGCAGTTTTTCCCACTCCCGGAGGGCCATATATTATAACGTGTTGCGGATTTTTGCTGCACATAACTGCACGAAGTGCTTTAAGTCCCTTTTCCTGACCTATGATTTCATTTAGCATATCTGGGCGTGTTAGTTCCGAAAGCGGTGTAGTAAGCTTAACCTCCTCAAGCTTTTTTAGCTTTGTAAGCTGCAGTCTTCCGTCTTTTTTCACAGACGATGTGGTTTCGCTTTGTTTTCTCATTTGTGTAAAAAAATACGCACCTATTATTATATTGAATATCATCTGTGTTATTAAAATAAATGTTGTCATCAGTAATCGCCTCTGTACTATTATTTCTCACAAATGAATAAAAAAATACACTGTGTTAAAAATAATCCATAAGGAGTGATAACGTGAAAAAATTTTTGATTTTATCAATAACTGTCGCTGTAATTCTTACAGGATATTTTGCAGCAACCGGCGGAATAGCAACATTGTCACAAATCGGTTCACGCGGGGACGAGGTGCGGCAAATTCAAACCAAGCTGAAACGCTGGGGATATGATATTGGTAACGTTGACGGAATATTCGGAAAAAAGACTCAAAAAAGTGTTATGCGTTTTCAGGCAAATAACGGTCTCACACCTGACGGAATTGCAGGCAGGGCAACGTTAGAGAAAATGGGAATTTCAAGCAACGCTGTAACAGGCTCGCACGAGGTTGATTCAAGACTTTTAGCAAGAATTATAAATGCCGAGGCACGAGGTGAACCATACACAGGTCAGGTTGCGGTAGGTGCAGTTGTATTAAACAGAGTAAAGCACTCATCATTTCCAAATACCATTGCCGGGGTAATATATCAGCCCGGTGCGTTTTCAGCTCTTGACGACGGACAGTGGAATGCCGAAATGTACGACACACCATACAAAGCAGCCAAGGATGCATTAAACGGATGGGACCCGACGGGTGGTGCTATTTACTATTACAATCCCGCAAAAACCACAAACAAATGGATATATTCACGTCCTGTTATTTGCACAATCGGCAGTCACATATTTGCCAGATAAAGGCATAACAAAAACGGATGCAGGTTATATTAACCGCATCCGTTTTTGTTAGAATTCATATATTTTTTTATCACCGTAAAGCCCTGTCCAGTCTTTATTAAAGCCTGCTATAGCATCATCTATAAGAGGACTTTCTACCATCATTTTAAAAAGCTCAGGTGCAGCAGTAACAGCCTTTGCACCGGCAAGAAGTGCCTGCATAATCTGATTGGTATTTTTAAAGCTTGCTGCAAGAAGCTTTGTCGGCTTGTCGTACATAGCATAAAGTGTTGCCATATCAGCAATTTCAGAAGCCGCATCATAATTATTATTGCTCATTCTGTTGAAGTACGGAGCTGCATAATCTGCACCAACTGTTGCGGCAAGCATCGCCTGCTGAGTAGTATAAATAGCAGTTGCAGTTACATTAAAGCCTTGTGCCTTCAAAATCTTCATTGTTTTTATACCTTCTTCATTGGTTGGCACCTTTATATAAGTATCCTTACCAAGACGGCTTGCAACAGCCTCTGCCTCCTTTAGCATATCCTCGCACTTCGTTGCAGTAACCTGAACGTGAAGCTGCTTATCGCCAATTATTTCCCTTATTGCAGCAAGAGTTGGAAAGAACTCTGCTTTTGCTTTTGAAATAATTGTAGGATTTGTTGTAACACCTGTAAGCTCATATATGTCATTACAGCGTTTTATTTCATCAATATTCGCAGTATCAAGTAAAATTTCCATTTTAATCCCCTTCTTTCTCATTTAATTATACTTTATCAAATCCGACAAGTCAAGTAGTTTGAAAAAATTGTTGACAAATCAACAATAATGTATTACAATAATTTTAATGGCAATGAAGGGAAGCAAGTAAGCTGCGGACGGTGCAAAGAGAAACGGCGGTTGGTGTGAGCCGGAGACCTGAAACAGTCTGAATACAGTCCCGGAGCTGCAAAGGAGAAAAGTGCAGTAACCTTTGTCGGGAACGCCCGTTACAGCGTGTGGGTAACAGTACCCAATGAGGCAGCTTGCTGTGAAGCGACTGTAAACTGAGGTGGTAACACGGATATCATCCGTCCTCTGATTTGTTTCGGAGGGCGTTTTTTTATTGCACTTTATATTTGAAAGGAAGATTTTATGCCTATTACAGATTTTCTTGAAAGAAATGCAAGACTGCATCCAAACGAGGTTAGTCTTGTTGAAGTTAATCCTGAAAACCAGCCGGATAAAAATGTTTCTTGGCACGAGTATAGCCTTATTGAAGCATCAGGCTGTGGTGGAAAATACAGACGTGAGCTTACTTGGCGTGAATTTGATATTGCGGCAAACCGCTTTGCAAATCTGCTTTTAACACGCGGAGTAAAAAAAGGTGACAAGGTTGCAATTCTTATGATGAACTGCATAGACTGGTTGCCGATTTACTTTGGTATTTTAAAATCAGGTGCTATTGCAGTGCCTATGAATTTCAGATTTTCAGCAGAAGAAATAGAATATTGCTCAGACCTGGCTGATGTTTCTGTGCTTGTTTTCGGCCCTGAATTTATCGATAGAATTGAAGCTGTTTTGCCAAAATTAAGAATCAAGCATTACTTTTTTGTTGGCTGCGACAAGCCTGATTTTGCAGACAGCTATGAAGAAATGATTACATATTGCTCATCCTGTGCCCCTGCAGTTGAAATAAGTGACGAGGATGACGGTGCAATTTATTTTTCATCAGGTACAACAGGCTTTCCAAAGGCAATTTTGCACAGACACAGAGCATTGGTGGCATCGTGCGAGGTTGAACAAAAGCATCATTCACAAAGCAGAGACGATGTGTTTTTATGCATTCCGCCTCTTTATCATACAGGTGCAAAAATGCACTGGTTCGGCTCACTTATTTCAGGCTCAAAAGCGGTTATACTGCGTGGTATAAAGCCCGAATGGATTTTGCAGACGGTATCTGACGAAAAGGCAACAATCGTATGGTTGCTTGTTCCGTGGGCACAGGATATACTTGATGCAATTGAACGTGGCGAAATCAATCTTGATAATTACAGACTTGCACAGTGGCGTTTAATGCATATTGGTGCACAGCCTGTTCCTCCGTCGCTTATTAAGCGTTGGAAGGAGGTTTTCCCGAACCACGATTATGACACAAACTATGGTCTTAGTGAGTCAATCGGCCCCGGTGCCGTGCATCTTGGTGTTGAAAACATTCACAAGGTTGGTGCAATCGGAATTCCCGGTTACAATTGGGAAATTAAAATTGTGAACGGTGAAGGCAACGAGGTTGCACAAGGTGACGTTGGCGAGCTTTGTTTAAAAGGCGACGGCGTTATGAAATGCTATTACAAAAATCCCGAGGCAACACGTGAGGTTTTAACTCCCGACGGCTGGCTTTACACAGGTGACGTTGCAAAGCAGGATGAAGACGGTTTTATTTACCTTGTTGACCGCAAAAAAGACGTTATTATCACAGGTGGCGAAAACCTTTACCCTGTACAGATTGAAGACTTCTTGCGTGCAAATGACAAGATAAGTGACGTTGGTGTTATTGGACTTCCTGATGAAAGACTTGGCGAAATAACTGCCGCAATCATTCAGCTTAAAGAAGGCGTTACTGCAACTGAAGAAGAAATCCGTGAGTTTTGTATGGAGCTTCCGAGATACAAACGCCCAAAACAGATTATATTTGCCGATATTCCAAGAAACGCAACAGGTAAAATACAAAAAAATGCTTTACGTGAGCGTTATGGTGCCGCAAGACTGGTAGAAGCAGAAACAACAAAATAATATATATATGGTCTGTGACAAAATGAACCCCGCCCTGTCAAGTAGACAGTGTAAATAACAAAAATTTTATGATATGCACTCCACAGTTTTTGTGGGGTGTATATTTTTATGCTGCCATTAACTCGTG
>JAZNGX010000125.1:0-6187 GCA_045576675.1 Clostridia bacterium
CTTTTTTGTATGTAATTGATGGTGTTTTATCTTCAGCAATTTGTCGTTTTATAGCATCATAGTTTAAAAAGCTCATAAGTGCTCTGTGGAAATCAGGATGTACAATATCAGTTATATATTTTTTAAGCAGTTTTGAAAAATGCTCTTCATCTTCTTTGTAACCAAGATAAGCCGGCATAAGAATTCTATGAGCATTATCAGTATCCAGTGAAACCCTGTATATACCATTATAATGTTCTTTAAGTACAGAAATCATTGTATCAATTTCTCTGATACCTGTTCTTACCTGACTGTAGTTTTTATCCACATCTTTAGCTACATAAACATCCTCTTTGTTTTGATAATACTGAGCTTTTGATTCATACATTCTTATTTCAGCTTCACGAACCATTTCCTCACAATCTACGTTCTGGGTTCTGTACGACATACCAATAGCCACATTGTACCCCATTGGCTTTAATTGCTCCATAAACGCTTCTATGCTATTCTTGATATGCTCCTGTGATACTTTTTTTGTAAACACCAGGAACTCATCTCCGCCCATACGATAAATGTGCTGACCAAAGAATACTTCTTTCAATGAATTTGCAATGTAGATAAGCATTTCATCGCCTGCAGCGTGACCATATTTATTGTTTCTGACGTGAAGCTCATTAACATCGATATAAATACAAGAAAACTCTTCCGGCCTTTCGTTGTCGAACATCAGAATATCTTTTTTATAAGCAACTCGGTTCATAGCTCCTGTTAGAGAATCTGTTGTTGCAGCAAGCTCAGTTTTGTTAAGATGTTTTTTGTTATATATAGCAATTGAGAAACAAACAACAACATCTTCTATAAGCATTCTTGCAGCAGAGCCTTTCTTAGCGTTAATAGTACCAAGAATGCTGACATGATTGTTCTTATCAGCCAAAACCGCATACGACACATCTTTGACACCTTTGTTTTTGAAAAAGTAATACAATTCGGAATTTGTATTTAAAAGATGCGTATTAGGAATAATTTGCACAAAACCAGTAGACGAATCATTTGCGTGAATATTTGCAGCATATCTGAAAAGCTCACCAATGAAAAACTTTCTTTCTTCTCCCACAAACAGCTTTTCTTTTAAAGCAGGTTTTATATAGTTAAAATCCTCACCATCGGTATCAGCAAAAAAGCAAGAACGTGCACTTGAAAACTCTTTAATTCTCTTTAGTGCGGAATTAACATTTTCATGCTGTTGATTTATTTCCAAAAGCAGATGCCTTATAACCGAAGACTCTGAATTTAATTTTGCTCTGTCTTTCTCGCTCTTTAATACCAATCTTAGATAAACAGATACAATTAAAACCATCAAAGCAAAAATGATAATCATGTAAATTGATATTTTATGAGTTTCATCAAACACCTGAGATTCATAACGGGCAAGCATAATGCCCCAATTGAATTCCTCCATTATAGAATAATGAATATACAAATCCTCACCTGTTAGTATTGACTTAAACGAAGAATACCCTTTATCGCTGTTGACAAGCTTCTCATATGTATAATCGTCATTATATTCTCTGTTTTTTAAGCCGGATAATTCAGCAGGTGATTTGTTTATTGTATCTATAAGAAACTTGCCTGTTACCTTATCATATACAAAAAGCTGAGCATCAAGCTCTTTTGCCATATTGTTATACTTTTCGCCAATGGTATCAAGATGGATAACGCCATATAAAACACCAACAGTTTTGCCAGCAACAATAATAGGCACCGCACTTCTTATGATTTCTTTTCCGTCTCTTGTAAGATCGGGCACTCTTCCACTTATGTATTCTCCGCAGGCAGCCTCTTGTTCAAAAGAAATTTTTCCATTCAAATCAATTGTGCCAACTTTGGTAAAGAAAGTGTTATCTGGGGCTAATATACCGATATTCGAAAGCAAACCAATCGGTTTAAAGGATTCAAACATACGGTCATAGCTTTTACCGTCTGCATATAGCCTTGCTGCAAAGTTTGCCATTGTAACAAGATTTTCTCTGTCAGATATTATCTGCAAGGTCAGGTCATCTTTAATCTGCTTAGTCTGGATATGAAGCATTTCATAAGCATTCTCTTCTGCCTTAATATAAAAAGATGAAACCATTGTCAAAAAGACTGCAAATATCAAAACCGCAGTAATAACGGTATAAATTATATTATTTTGCCTTTGTTTTTTTCGTTCGTAAGTCATCGCCATATCAATTCCTTCATTATTTACATTTATACATTTTATAGTATATCACACTAATATAATATTTTCAAGTATATTTAAGCAGAAAATACGTTTATTAAGCCTTATTATTTTGTTTAAAATTAATTCTTTACAATTGTTTGTATTTGTGTTATTATCTTACAGGTGATATTGAATGAAAACAGCAAATTTTGTCAAGAAAAACTTTGTAATGGTTATAGCACTTATCGCTGCTTTTATTACAAGTATACTGGTTCCAATTGACCGAAAATACATAGAATACTTCGATTTTAAAACATTAACGTGTTTATTTTGCGTGCTTGCAGTGGTGTGTGCTTTAAAAAACATCAACTTTTTCTATATGCTTGCACGAAAAACCGTTAAATGCTTTAAAAATGCACGTATGAGCATTCTTGCACTGGTTTATATTACTTTTATAGGCTCTATGCTTATAGCAAACGATATGGCACTTCTTACATTTTTGCCACTCGGCTATCTTGTGCTTACCACAACAGGCAAGGAAAAATATATGGCATTTACCTTTGTAATGCAAAACATTGCCGCAAACCTGGGTGGTATGTTAACGCCGTTTGGCAATCCACAGAACTTGTATCTTTATACAAAATTCAACATACCAAACGGAGAATTTATAAGTATTATGCTTCCTCCGTTTCTTATGGCAATGTTTTTTATTACTGTTTGTTGCTTTATAGTAAAACCCGAGCCTTTAGAGCTTGATGCTGCAGAAATTAATCTTAACTGTAAAAAAACCGTACTTTATTTATTCCTTTTTGCATTGTCAATTGCAATAGTTTTCAGAACAATACCATACTATATCGGACTTATTATAATCCCTGCCGTTTTGTTTTTTACAGACAAAAAGGCACTAAAAATCGTTGACTACCCATTACTTCTGACTTTTGTGTTTTTCTTTATTTTTTCAGGTAATCTTGCAAGAATTGATGAAGTTCGTTTATTTTTCTCAGGTTTGCTTGATAAAAGCACACTACTGTTCAGCATTATAGCTTGTCAGGTAATAAGTAATGTTCCTTCTGCGATTTTGCTGTCGCAGTTCACAGACAATTATCGAGAATTGCTTGTTGGTGTAAATATAGGTGGTGTCGGCACACTGATATCTTCCCTTGCGAGCCTTATAACTTTCAGAGAATACACTAAACACAACAAGGGCAAAGGATTGTATTTTCTAAAAGTATTCACGGCTTACAATATGTTTTTTTTAGCAGGTTTAACACTATTTACACTGTTGTACAAAAATATTATGTAAAATTTTTTCAAAAAAAAGCTATACATATCAAAAAAAATGTGATAAAATATTTTTATGTTATTTACAAAGGAGTGCATATACGTGAAGAAAATATACGAAGGTAAAACAAAAGATGTTTACTCATTGGAAAATGGTAATGTAATGCTTAAATTCAAGGATGATTGTACAGGTAAGGACGGTGTTTTTGACCCTGGTGAAAACTCTGTCGGTCTAACTATTGAAGGTATAGGCAAAGCTAATCTTGAAACTTCAATCCATTACTTTGAATTATTAAAGAACGCTGGCATAAAAACTCACTATGTAAGTGCAAATGTTGATGATGCAACAATGGAAGTTCTTCCTGGCAAGGTATTTGGTCACGGTCTTGAGGTTATCTGCCGTCTTGTTGCAACAGGCAGCTTTATCCGCAGATACGGCGAATATATCGAAGACGGAACCGTTCTTGAAGGCGGATATGTTGAATGTACTTTCAAAAACGACGAAAAGGGCGACCCGCTCGTTACAGGTGAAGGTCTTGCAGCATTGGGAGTTATGACTCCTGCTATGTTTGAAAGTATGAAGGAACAGACGCTTAAAATCACAAAGATTGTTGCTGATGATTTAAAATCAATCGGTCTTGACCTTTGGGACATAAAATTTGAGTTTGGTTATAACAACGACGAGGTTATTCTTATTGACGAAATCGCATCAGGTAATATGCGTGTTTATAAGGACGGTAAAATAGTTGACCCCGTTGAGTTAACAAAGTTGATACTTAACAGATAAACCTAATGAGCTGTGACAAAAGTCACAGCTCTTTCTTTTAAACAAGCTTCTTTTTAAATCCACCCTCCTCTTCCTTTGCACAAAGATATTGAGGCAAATATTTCAAAATCTATTACCTCAAAAAACGTTGCAGACGAGCCTTCCTATAACCACAGCTATTTTTGTCGCTACTTCAAAAAAACTTCTCATATACATTCAGCAAGCTTTTGCAAATAATTGATATGATACAAAAATATTGTATATACACTTGACTTTTAGGCAATTTCAATGTACAATATTTGTGTTGCCCTCTTAGTTAAATGGATATAACAGACCCCTCCTAAGGGTCAGTTACGTGTTCGATTCACGTAGAGGGTGCCATACAAAAACCTGTCAGGCTTAAGACAGGTTTTTTGTTAAAATTTTAAAACTATGCGTCCGTAGCTCAGTGGATAGAGCACAGCACTCCGACTGCTGGTGTCACAGGTTCAACTCCTGCCGGGCGTACCAGAAAAAAAGACGGATTTCGACAAAGAAATCTGTCTTTTTTTCAGCTAAATTCGCGATCCGCGAGCTAAATGTGCTAATGCACGCTAAATTACTTCGTAGCTAAATTGACCTTCGGTCAGCTAAAAAGCGAATTTAATTTAGCTGTTTCTGCAGAAACAATTTAGCTATTGCGGAGCAATAATTTCGCTTTGCACGAATGTGCAAAATTTAGCTAAATCACTTTGCATCTATATTGTTCTGCTTTTCCACGTCAGAACAAGCTACATTTCGCTGCTCTTCCTTTTTCGTAAAAAGGCTCGCTCGGCTTTCCTGTTCGTTTATAAACGCACTCATAACGCCTTTGTTTTATTATCAACCTTTTGCGATAGTGCCTTTGGTACAATCACATCTAAATCATTCTGCCTTGCCAAAATGGACTGTCTCACCAAATAAGTGAGGCAGTCCATTTTCAAAAACTCTACTATCTATTTCATACCCATATAAAACTTGTTTTTTTCATTTAACTTTTCTTCAGCGTGACGAAGAACCTCGCCAAATCTTTGATAATGTGCTATCTCACGGGTTCTCAAGAATTTAAGTGGTTCAATAACATCAGGGTCATCAGCAAGCTTTAAGATATTTTCGTAGGTTGCTCTGGCTTTCTGTTCTGCTGCAAGATTCTCGTTAAGGTCTGCAATCACATCGCCCTTTACTCCTATATAAGCAGCTGTGAAAGGTGAGCCTGCGGCTGACACAGGATAAACACCCAAGCCGTGGTCAGTATAATAATCACCAAAGCCCTGCTCCTTAACCTGCTCCGGTGTTAAATTTCTGGTAAGCTGATGAACAATAGTTCCAATCATTTCAAGATGAGCAAGCTCTTCCGTTCCTGTGTTCTATACTATTTTGCTCTGTTATAAAAAGTTGAAAATTTTATTTTCAGCAATAGCACAGAAAAGCCCTATTTTGAAAAATATTTTTGAAAAAAGTTACAAGGTGGACATAAATTTAAACAGTGTCATTGTTATTAATATAGAGAGGTATATATACTAGTATAAAATAATAATACAACTTAACATTCTTAAACAACAGTTAATCAGATGGGGATTGTATCTGTTGGGTATTTTGCAAGGGTGGGTGGCTGGGATGTGTACGATATTCGTTTGTCTATTATGGAGAAATTATGTAATTAACTTGTACTATTTGGAGAAATATGGTATAATATTTAATGAGGTGATGTCAAATTGAAATTAGAGTTTGATTTAGTAGAAAATGCCTTGCACTCGTTGAATGAGGCATTGTTGTATTATAACAATGAAGATGAAGATAAATATAAATTTTGTATTATACATATAAATCATTGTATCGAATTGTTGCTTAAAGAAATACTTGTTAGACATCATCCTGCATTTATATGTGAAGATATAGACAAGTTTTCACACAATAATCTTGATGAGGTTCAAACAATC
>JAZNGX010000126.1:0-13090 GCA_045576675.1 Clostridia bacterium
TCATTCTCAATTCTGTATAAATCTGTATATGAATATGTTTTTGTTTTGCTAGTGTTTTCAAAAAACACTTCATTTTGTTCAAATAAAATAGCACTTTCAGCATGGTCAATCATATTTGAGTCGGGATTTCTGGGATATATAATATGTCCTAATCTTACATAAATCTTACCTCTGTATAGATTAAGCCAATGTTCACTATGGTTTTTCAATCTGTTTCTTATGGTATTATGTTGTGTTGCAATTCCCAAATACAAGCTTGTTTCTTTATTGCCAAAAACTCTACTTATATAATATAATCCTTGTGTGTTTGATAATTCACTTGCTATTGCGTCTTCAAGTAGTAATGCTTTATTCCAATTTATTCTAATAATTTTATCTCTCATAGTTAAGCCCTTTTGGTTATTATTTAATATTTTTCAATATATGTATTATATCACCAATTCATAATTATGTCAAATTGCAAACTGCATTTTTCCGACACTTATAAAAAAGGCTCCCTTGTGTAAAGGGAGCTGTCAACGGAGTTGACTGAGGGATTGTTTGACTTCATTATCAATAAATATGCATACTCCCTCAAAGTTTTTATTTATATCAAGATTTGATATTCTTATAACTTTTAATCCATATTGTTCTAAAAACTCTGTTCTCAAAGTATCTGCTTCTATACCCCTTTCTTCATAATGCTGCGAGCCATCCAATTCAATAACAAGCTTTGCTTTTGCACAGTAAAAATCAACAATGTATTTTCCTATAACTTTCTGCCTTATAAACCTAATAGGGTATTCTCGTAAGTAATCATACCAAAGGTGTTTTTCTTCTTTTGTCATATTCTTTCTTAATACTTTTGCAAGTGGTACAATTTCTTTGTTGTGTTTATATTCCACTACAATCCCTCCGAGTTGCTTCGCAACCCACCTCCCTTTACACAAGGGAGGCTGAATCTTCAGCGAAAAGTCTAATTATAGGTAATTCCCGTAAGCGTATCACCCTCAAAGCCTGTAATTAAAACATCTTTTATTTTTCCGCATAAACCTGCCCCGTCTGCTGTAACTCTTAAATAATTGTTAGTAAAGCCTTCCCACATATTATTTTCAATTTCTGTTTCAAAAAGCACCTCAACTGTTTTGCCCACGTATGACTTAAGCTTTTCTTTTTGCAGCTGCTCTCCAAGCATTATCATCTGCTCGGCACGCTTGTGCTTTACGTTGCCGTCAATCTGATTTTTCATTTCTGCCGCAGGTGTGCCCGGGCGAATTGAATACGGGAACACGTGAATGCTTCCAAAGCCTGCTTTTTTTACAGTTTCAATACTCTTTGCAAACTCCTCCTCTGTTTCACCTGGGAACCCTGTCATAACATCGGTTGTAAAATTAACATCAGGAATTATATTTCTTATTTTCTCAAGATAGTCGAGATATTTTTCTGCAGTATAGTGCCTGTTCATACGCTTTAAGGTTTCGGTGCAGCCACTTTGCAAAGAAATATGAAAATGCCTGCACAGCTTAGGCTGATTTTTAATGATATCAAGAAAACGGGGAGTGAACACATTAGGCTCAAGCGAACCAAGCCTTACACGCAAAACCCCATCAATCCTGCACACTGCCTCAACAACATCGCCAAGCTTTAAGCCTTCGCAGCTATACGCCGCAAGATTTATTCCCACAAACACAAATTCCTTGTAACCCTTTGCCGCAAGCTCTGTTACTTCATTAATAATATCTTCAGGCTTTCTTGAACGGAGCGGCCCTCTTGCATAAGGGATAATGCAATACGAGCAAAAGCTTCTGCAACCGTCCTGAATTTTAATTGTAGCACGTGTGCGTGACTGGGTATCAGAGGCTATATCCTCATACACTGACGGAATATCCTTTAACACCATATTCATTTTTTCACCACTGTACTGTTCAACATAATCGACAATGTTTTTTCTCCCCGAGGTGCCAAGAATCAAATCAACCTCGGGCATTTTTGCAACCTGCTCGGGCGAAACCTGTGCATAACAGCCAACAACTGCCACTATTGCATTCTCGTTGCATTTTTTTGCACGTCTTATCATCTGTCGGGATTTTTTATCACCCACAGCAGTAACGGTACAGGTATTTATAACAAAAACATCGGCATCATCATTTTCTGTAACAGTATAACCCCTGTTCTGAAAAAGTGACTTCATTGCCTCAGTTTCATAAAGGTTAACCTTGCAGCCCAACGTATAAAATTTAACAGTTTTCATAAGAAATCCCCGCCTTTTTTGTGCTTAATACTGATTATAACATTTTAACAGGAATTTAACAATATAAAAATTGACTTTTTCGGAATTTTGATGTATTATAATTACATAAATTACTTATTGGAGGTATTATTTATGAAAACATTTAACATTTTACTTGGCTCGATAAACGATGTAAAAACATTTGTTAACATTGTTGGTAAATATGAATACGATATTGATTTAACATCAGGCAGATATATTGTTGATGCAAAATCAATTATGGGTATTTTCTCCCTTGATTTGTCAAAACCTATTAAGGTTGAAATCCACAGTGACGGTGCTGACGAATTGTGTGCAGAATTAAAACCGTTTGTAGTTGAGTAATTAAAGACCAAAGGGACTGTTAAGCAGTCCCTTTTCTTTCATAAAAAGGATGTGTAAACTTGAGTATAGCAGATAAAATATTTATAGAAAACTGCAAGGATATTCTTGCAAACGGCGTGTGGGATAATGATTATGATGTGCGTCCTAAATGGGAAGACGGCACTCCTGCCCACACCGTTAAGAAGTTCTGCCTTGTCAACAGATACAATCTTCAGGAAGAATTCCCTGTTATTACATTAAGAAAGACAGGCTTTAAAAATTGTGTGGACGAGCTGTTGTGGATATGGCAGAAAAAGTCAAACAATATAAATGACTTAAACAGCCACATATGGGATTCTTGGGCAGACGAAAACGGCACAATCGGCAAAGCTTACGGATATCAGCTTGGTGTTAAGCATAAATATCCCGAGGGTGAGTTTGACCAGGTTGACAGAGTTTTGTATGACTTAAAGCATAACACGCTTTCAAGAAGAATTCTTACCAATATATATAATCATCACGATTTAAGCGAAATGGGTCTGTATCCCTGTGCCTACAGTATGACCTTTAACGTCAGTGGCAGAAAGCTTAATGCTATATTAAATCAGCGTTCGCAGGATATGCTTGTTGCAAACAACTGGAATGTTTGTCAGTACGCAGTTCTGGTGCATATGCTTGCACAGGTTAGCGGTCTTGAGGCAGGCGAGCTTGTTCATATTATTGCTGATGCTCATATATATGACAGGCATATTCCTCTTGTGGAGCAGATACTTGAATTAAAGCCTTATGACGCACCAACCTTTAATATTGATAAATCCATAAAGGATTTTTATGACTTTACTGTTGACAGCGTATCGCTTACAGACTACAACGCACATACGCTTGGAATTAAGATACCCGTTGCAGTTTAAAACAAACGGTTCTGTGATTAGCTCACAGAACCGTTTATTTTAAATTATTATAAATTTCTTCTAACCTGCTGTTCAAGTCAACAATACTTCTTAAAACTATATATAAATCTGCCCCTGATTGATTATAAAGATAATTTGCAAAATTCATATTAATATCAAGCCCGAGCTTCATGCACTCTTTTATGCCGGCTCTTAACTCTTTTTTATTCATCATAACATTTTCCTTTGCATATGTTATTTTATATGTTACATATTATAACATATATTCATAACGATTGTCAAGTTATAATATATGTGAGGTGAGTTTTATGAGCGATAAATTTGTAATTAATAAAAAGAATATCAAGGGAGAGGACGGCTACAAAACCTTTTCTGTAAGGTTAAAAGATGAAACCGTTAATAAGCTTAATATACTTTCCGAAAAAACTAACCGTTCAAGAAACGAGCTGATTAACATTCTGCTCGATTATGCACTTGACAATAGCATTGTAAAATAGAATAACTCACACCCATATAGTATCATATATAGCCTACTTTGTCAATACTAAAAGTCTATAATTAGCCTTAGTAACCAATACTGAAGATGCCTTAAACGGCGAATTTTCGGCAACTTTCGGCTTGTCGTCCTTGAAAGGCGACAGCCTTCCTTCGTCCTTCGCACCAAAATTTGCTCAAAAACTCATCCGTTTAAGGTCGTTTCGAGTTTTGAAATAATAAATTTTATTTCAGGCAAGGCAAAAACGCAGGGAATATGCAATATTTCCGAGTATTTTAACGAAGTATGAGATAAAATTTATATTTCAAAACCTTCTTTAGTATTGCTTGCTAAGGCTAAACTATAATATTGACAAGAGGGTGTGGCTATGACTACTTATAACGCTGTAAAGCAACGCATACTTTACCTGTGCGAAAAAAACAACATAACAATTAATAAGCTCGCAACAACCTCAGGCGTTCCTGCTTCCACCGTCAAAAACATATTGTATGGCAAAAGTCAAAACCCCGGAATTGTAACATTGAAAATGCTGTGCGACGGCTTTGGCATAAGCCTGACCGAGTTTTTTGACACAAAGGAATTTGCAGATTTAGAGCAGGAAATAAAATAGTTAATCAGCTTTTTTAAACCTGCTCCAAAGCGGTGACGCAATCTGATACACTCCTATTGCCAGAAGGAGATACGCAAATATTTTTCTCAAAACTAAAGACGGCAGCTTATCGGCAAAAAAAGAGCCTGCAATTGCACCGGCAACGCCCCATATAATAAGAGGTGTTGCTGTTTTTAAATCTACATTTTTGTTTTTTATATGAACAGAAAGTGCTATTAATGATGTGGGAATAAAATACACAAGATTAATTCCCTGTGCTGCCTTCTGTTCAAAATCCATAAGCATTGTAAGGGCAGGAATAAGTATTATTCCGCCAAGCCCCATACCTGTAATTATCCCCGATAAAAAACCTGTTATAATCATCAAAATCATAATATCACCTGAAAAGCATTGTTATTCCAAAAATTAAAGTTGTTATTCCAAAAAGTATTTTAAGCCACATATCAGGCGTTTTTTTCAAAAGCCTTGCACCCAAAAATCCGCCCACTCCGCCCGAAGCACCAACGATTATTGCAGGAACAATTTCCAGATTGCCGCTTTTTAAGTACATTATTATAGAAACAACCGTAAGCGGCAAAATGACCGAAAGTGCTGTTGCATGGGCAATTTTTGGCTTTATTCCGCAAATCTCCGAAACTACCACCAGCAAAGTTCCGCCGCCTGTGCCGAGAAGTCCGTTTATAAATCCCGAAATAATTCCCAAAGGAATTTTAACAATATTTTTCACAATAACCTCCGTTGAAATAACTATTACTTATATGTATTTTTCAAAAATATTTGTAAAAATATTCTTAATATTAAAAATTGTATTGATATTTTTTTAATTTTGTATTAAAATAGTTATATATATATTTGAAAGGCAGTGATTTTTTATGTATGCTTCAATAGTAAACAGTTGCGGCACAATTATGGTAAGCAACGATGTTCTTTCAACAATTGCAGGAGAAGCTGCAATGGGTTGTTACGGTGTTGTGGGAATGGCAACACGTAATAAAACTGACGGAATTGCGTCTTTGCTAAAAAAGTCATCTGCAAAAAAGGGCATTAAAGTCCAGTCTGAAGAAGACGGTCTTATTATTGACCTGCACGTTATCGTGCAATACGGCGTCAATATAAAAACAATAAGCGACAGCATAATTGAACGTGTAAGATATGAAATTGAAAACATAACAGGCTTTAAAGCAAAAACAGTTACAGTTAATGTTGAAAGCGTTCGCGTAAGCTGATTTTTTAATCGGCAAATTGTGTTGTAATTTAAGGAGTGAACTTTGTTGCAGAAAACAATAGACGGTATTCTTTTTAAGAATATGATAATCAGCGGCTCTAACAATCTTGAAAATAATAAAAAAATGGTGGACGATTTGAACGTGTTTCCTGTTCCTGACGGTGACACAGGTACAAATATGTCTATGACAGTTTCAGCCGCAGCAAGAGAGCTTATGGCTGCCGACGTTCCGTCGGTATCAGAAGTTGGTAAAATCATCTCAGGTGCATCATTAAGAGGTGCAAGAGGTAACAGCGGTGTTATTATGTCACAGCTTTTCCGCGGTCTTTATACAGGAATTAACGGACTTGATGAAATCAATGCAACACAGCTTGCATATGCATTAAAATCCGCATCTGACACTGCATATAAAGCTGTTATGAAGCCAACCGAGGGTACAATTTTAACTGTTGCACGTGAGGCTGCAGAGGCTGCAGTTGAGCTGTGTAAAGAAACAGAAGATGTTGTTGAGCTTTTGGAAGGCGTTATTGACGCTGCTAAGACAAGCCTTAACAAAACTCCCGAACTATTGCCTGTTCTTAAGCAGGCAGGCGTTGTTGATGCGGGCGGTATGGGCTTTGTTGTAATATGGGAAGGTGCATTGGCAGCTCTTAAGGGCGAAATGGTTATGCGTACCCAAAAGGACGATGTTACACCTGTCTCAACTGTTAAACGTGACGAAATCGACACAGCCAATATTAAATTTATGTATTGCACAGAGTTTATTATCAATAAACGCTCTGCAAACTATAGTATCGCAGCATTCCGCGGTGCAATCGAGCCTAAGGGTGACAGTATGCTTGTAATTGAGGACACTGATATTGTTAAGGTTCATATTCACACAAATCATCCCGGCTTTGTGCTTGAAGAGGCAGTTAAAATTGGTGATTTGTCAAACATTAAAATTGACAATATGAAAATTCAGCATAATGAAATTCTTATGTCTGAGCCAAAAGAGCCACCTAAGGATTTTGGTATCGTTGCAGTTGCTAACGGTGACGGAATCGAACAGCTTTTCACAGAGGTTGGAACTGATGCCATTGTTAAAGGCGGTCAGAGTATGAACCCAAGTGCAGAGGATATTGCAGATGCAGTAGAAAGTGTAAACGCAAAAACTGTATTTATATTCCCCAATAATAAAAATATTATTCTTGCAGCAGAGCAGGTTTGCCACCTGACAGAAAAGAATGTTATTGTTATCCCCACAAGGTCAATACCTCAGGGTATGACAGGTATTCTTGCATTTGACCCGTCAGCTACGGCAGAAGAAAACCAGACCGCTATGACAGAGGCTGCGGCTACTGTTAAAACAGGCTCAGTAACCTTTGCTTCACGTGATTCTGAAATGGACGGCATCACTATTAAAAAGGATGACATTATGGGGCTTGTTGAAGGCAAAATTGTTGGCGTAAGCGATGATGTTGACGGCATTGCTCAGGAAATCACAGAAAAGATGTATGAAGACGGTCACACTATGATTTCTGTTTACTACGGAAACGGAGTTACCGAGGAACAGGCAAATGCTTTATACGAAAAGCTTGCCGAAAAATATAATAACTGTGATGTTATGGTATATTACGGCGGTCAGCCGATTTACTACTATATTATTTGTGTTGAGTAAAAAATTATGATACAAAACAGTATTGAAGCCCTAAAGGGCATAGGAGATAAAAATTTAAAACTGTTTTCAAGCTTAGGCATATCTACCATTGGTGATATGCTTAAGTTTTATCCGCGTGTTTATTCTGACAGAACTGTACGCAAGCTATCTGAGGTTGGTGATGGTCAGGTTGCGTGCATACGTGTTAAGGCGCTTGCACCGATAAAAACCATACGAACACGTACCAAAATGACTGTACATAAGCTTTATGCAACAGACGGAACAGATTATGTTACAGTAACGTGGTTTAATCAGGACTGGCTTGCAAAAAACTTTGACTATAAGCACGAGTACAATATGTACGGCGATGTAAAGCACGCCTTTGGGCAAAAGGAAATGGCACTGCGTGTTATGGAACGTGCAGACAGGGCATCGCTTACCGATGCAATCGTTCCTGTTTACAGGCTGACAAAAGGGCTTTCGCACAATATGCTTGTTAAAAGCATAAAGCAGTGTTTGCCATATGTAAACGAAATCAGCGAAAATATGCCTGCAGATATTCGTGAAAGCTGTGGCTTGTGCGGAATAAACTATGCCATAAAAAACATCCACTTTCCCGATAATCCCGAAAGCACATTTTATGCAAGAAAAAGGATTGCCTTTGACGAGCTTTTTTATCTGCAGTTAGGCTTAAGGCTGATTAACAAGCGTAACGAATCACTAAAAGGTATAGCTTTTGAAAACGGCAGACAGATTGTTGCAGGATTTACAGGCTCGCTACCCTTTACAATGACAAACGCACAGCTTAAAACCCTTGAAGATATTATAAATGATACAAAAGACGGCAGACTTATGAACAGACTGGTTCAGGGTGATGTTGGTTGCGGAAAGACCGCGGTTGCTGCTGCCGCAATGCTTATCGCAGTGAAAAACAATTTTCAGGCAGCAATGATGGCACCAACAGAGATTCTTGCCAAGCAGCATTATGATACTTTATCCTCTATGCTGCCTGATGTCAATATCGTTCTGTTAACAGGCGGATTAAAGGCAAAGGACAAGCGTGAGGCTCTTGAAAAAATTGCGAACGGCACAGCAAGTATTATTGTAGGCACACATTCTCTTATTCAAAAGGACGTTGAATTTAACAGCCTTGCACTTGTTGTTACAGACGAACAGCATCGTTTTGGCGTAAATCAGCGCGGTGCTTTAACAGAAAAAGGAAATATGCCACATACGCTTGTTATGACTGCAACACCTATTCCGCGTACTCTTGCGTTAGTTTTATATGGTGATTTGGATGTGTCTGTTATAGACGAGCTTCCACCCGGAAGAAAAGAAATAAAAACCTATGCAGTTGACGAATCTATGCGTGAACGCATAAACAACTTTATGGTTAAAAACATAAATGAGGGCAGGCAGGTTTATATTATATGCCCCAGTGTTGAAGAAAGCGAAACAATGGATTTAAAGGCGGTAACTGCCTATGCGGCACAACTGCAAAAACAGGTGTTTCCGCAATATAAGGTAGGCTTTGTTCACGGCAAAATGAAAGCGGCTGACAAAGACGCTGTTATGGAACAGTTTGCCGGTGGCGAGCTTGACGTGCTTGTTAGTACAACGGTTATTGAAGTTGGCGTTAACGTGCCAAACGCATCCTTGATGGTGATTGAAAATGCCGAACGCTTTGGACTTTCGCAATTGCATCAGTTAAGAGGGCGAGTGGGCAGAGGTCAGTGGCAATCATACTGCGTTATGTTTTGCAACGGCGGTGAAATTGCACAGGAGCGTATGAAGGTTATGACACAGACCAACAACGGCTTTGTAATTTCAGAAAAAGACCTGCAGTTAAGAGGCCCCGGTGAATTTTTCGGGACAAATCAACACGGTCTGCCCGAGCTTAACGTTGCGAATCTGTATGAGGATATGGATATAGTAAGGCTTGCAGGCGAGGCAGTAACACAGCTTTTAAAGGACGACCCAACGCTTTCAAATGAAGAACACAGATATATTAAAAGTGATGTTATGAAATTGTATAACGGTGCAGTAAATCTATAATAGCAAAACGAGCGGAAGCAAATTGCTTCCGCTCGTTTATTATTGCAGTTCCGTTGTATTTATAAGTATTTCCGGCTTGGTTAAGGGGCTTAAGCCCAATTCATTCCAAACAAGAATTTTTGCACTATCATATTCAAGTGACGAATCAAAAACAACTGTTGCCCCGTCCAAATCACATTTTGCAATCTTCAATCCAACCAGACGATTCTCAGCATAAAGTGCCACAGCGATACTTCCGCCTTCACTTTCATCAAAGTATTTAAGTTCAACAGAAAACTCATTGCCTGTTACAGTCGTTAATGTATGTGCCACAGGCTTATATACATAATAAAGTGTTATATCATCCAGTAAAACTTCATTACTGCCAAAAGGCTTTGTGTGCTGAGCATCTGTATACAATAACGTTTCGTATCCGTAAGCATCAATACCAAGCTGTGATGAACAAACAGGCTTATTGTATTCACAATATTTTTCCGCAGCAACACCATTCTCATCAACCAAAGTTACCTTGCGGACATACGTCACCGCCGCTGTTGACAGCTTGCCTGAATCAGCCGAAACGATTGCCCATTTTTCGGGTGTTCCATGATAAAGCACTTTTTCTATAGCTTTGCAGTTATAGAAGGCCCATTTTGTTATACTTTCCATTCCATTTCCAACAAACACTTCAGCAAGCTTTGTACATCCGTCAAAAGCATAATTTGCAATTTCTTTTACACTGTCAGGAATATGCACTCTCGTAAGCTGAGTATAATTGCAAAACGTATGTTCACCAATAGTTGTAACACCATCAGGAACAACAAGCTCTGTCACAAGCTCACCATTATAATAAAGTGCATTGCTTTGTGTTAACGGATTTGCATCTGACCCATAAAACTCCGTACTGCACCAAGCAGCTAAATCATTCGTATGAACCTCTTTGATATACACTCTGTAAAATGCGTTATAATCAACAAATGGAGTACAGCTTCCGAAAGTAACCTTTTTTAAATAAGAACCGTTGAATGCATACTGACCGATATATTCTAAATTATCGCCAAGTGTGATTTCCGTAATATGTGCAGTATAAAATGCACTGTATTTAATCTCCTTCAGGCTGTCAGGAAGTGATATTTCAGTAATAGGGCAGTAAGCCAATGCCTGAATTCCTATTATTTCAATTTTATCATTCAGCTTTAATGCTGTTATTGGTGTTCTGTAAAAAGCATAGTTTTTAATCTCTGTAATTTCGTTCGGAATAACTATCTCTGTAGTAAGAACATCACCTATATATAATTCTGTCTTGTCAGTGTAAAGATAGTTAAATGGATTTGCAGTATTGCTTCCAAAGTCTATTTTACAATATGCCGCCAGATCTTCAACATAAACCTTTAAGCCATTAATACTTGAACCAAAGTTTTTAAATGTGTTGCTGCCGATACTTTTAAGTGTTGCAGGGATGTTTATACTTCTTGCATTTATTAAATTAGTAAATACATTTTCACCAACAGATGTAACATTTTTACCTAATGTTACAGAATCAAGATAGCTGCAGTAATAAAACGTACCATCCTTGATTTCGGTAACACCGTCGGGTATTATCAAATCGCCGTCAAGGTCACTGCAGTTATAAAAAGCACTTTCACCTATACTTGTCAGGCTGTCAGGCAAGTTTATACTTCTTAATCCGTCACAATTATAAAACGCCTTAGCACCTATTGACGTTACTGATTTACCTAATGTAACATAAGTAAGACCTCTTTTGTTGGCAAATAATTCGGCAGGAATTTCTGTAATGTCATCACCGATTGTTACCTTCCATATTACACTAGCAGATGCAAACGCCCCAGGTCTTATTACCTTTGTTTTATCAAGAACAAGCTCTTTAGTCGATGATGCAACACTTACCAGAGTATGATACTGATTTGTCACACTCGGGATGTAGCTTGCACCGTCTATAGTAGTATAAACAAGGCTTGTGCAGTTGTATATTGCCTTTGCCCCCATTGACTGCACAGAATCTGCCAGCACTATGCTTGTAAGATTATTTGCGGCATCAAAGGCAAAATCATCAACAACTTCAACACCATCAGCCATTGTAAATGCCAAGTCCGCTTTGCCTGCGGCATACTTGATAAATTGCTTTTTATCCTTGCTGTAAAGATTGCCGTCAACAGAAGTATAATATTTATTTAAAGGACTTACTGTTATATTATTTAATTTTGAGCAATCCATAAACGGATTGAACTGCCACTGCTTGATTTCTTCAATTCCGCTTCCTATATACACATTTTCAAGGGATGTACAGCTACCAAATGTGCAATCACCAAGTGTTCCTTTAACACTGTCAGGAATTGACAATGATGTAAGCTTACCACACTTATAAAACGCATATTCACCAATGCTTTCCAGTCCGTTTGGAAGAGATATCTGTGCCAGCACCTTGCTTTCGCTGAACGCCCATGAACCAATTTCTTTCAAAGATGACGGTAACGAAACATCAGTTAACTTCTGTGAATTCGTAAATGCAGATTTGCCAATGCTTGTTACTCCATCAGGAACAGTTACACTTGTAAGATACTGCGAATAGTTTATTGCATAAGCATTTATCTTCTCAACGCCGTTTCTTACAACAAATGAAGTTCCTGCTTTCTTTTGCGGATACGCAACAAGTGCTGTTCCGTCTTTGGTATATAAAGCTCCGTCAATGACGGTGAAGCTGTTGTTGTTTTCTGAAACAGTTATTTCTTCTAATTCCAAAGTTCTTATAAAAGCAGTGCCTATTTCTTCCACGTTGCTTCCTATATGTACTGATTTCAAGTCGAGGCAGGCGGTGAAAGCTCCGTCAGCAATGGTTTTTACAGTTTCAGGAATTGTAAACTCTGTAATTCCGGTGCATGAAAAAGCACTTGTTAAGGTTTTAACCCCTGTCCCTATTGCAACTGATGTAAGGTTTTCACAATCACGAAAAACATCTTCTCCAAGATTTGTGACACTGTTTGGTATTACAACCGATTTAAGTGCTGTACAGTTTGCAAAAGCAGACTCTTCTATGCTTTCTATTCCGTTTGCAAACGTCACCGATTTAAGCTGTGTGCAGTTATCAAACGCACGTGATTCGATTATTCTGACAGAGGCAGGAATAGATACACTTATCATAGACTGCCAGTAAAAAGCCTCCGCTGCAATAATTCTTACAGGTACGCTTCTCGAATAATCAACAGTGATTTTAGAGGGTATGTTAAGTGCTCCCGACAACGCCTCTTCTGCTCCTGTTATAACAATATATTCTTCATTGGTTTCAACAGACGTATAATAATCGAACATTATTCCATTATATACATCTGAACCGCCGAAGGCATCCTCGGTTTCATAAGCACCTGCTGTCACAGCCGAAACAAGCAGTATAAGAACTGTTGCCACAATAACAAACAGCTGCTTTGCAACTTTTATTTTCATAAAAATTCCCATAGCCTTTCTGCCCACAAATAGTAATTAAAAATATACACGCTTCTTATCGTGGGCAGATAAGGCGTATTGCGGTGCTGTCCAAATTTTGAATTTGGCTAACAGCACCCATGCAACAGCGTTCTACAGCTTGCT
>JAZNGX010000127.1:0-10575 GCA_045576675.1 Clostridia bacterium
TGCTGTTCCAAATGAATCAGCAACTGTCTTATCAACTGTTACTTCAACATCGTCGCCGCCTTCTTCGCCGCCGCCACTTGTTGTGAATGTGTATGTTCCTGCTGCTGCTGTAGCCTGAGCTGTAGCACCTAACTTAACATATACTTCATTTGTTGTAATAAAGCTCTTTGCAACTGAAAATGTGAAAGAACCTGTTGCACCCTCGATTGCTTCCTGATCAATGTAAGCCACATTTGCAGGAATTGTTTTTGCGTCATCACTCCATGTGATTTCCGATGAACCTGTCAATACAAGCAATGTAATCTGATCGCCTGTGTTGTAGCCTGCTGCTGAATAGTTAACTGTGATACTGTAGTCTGCATCATCATTAATTCCTGTAGACTCAATACCTGTGTAGCCAACTGATGCAGCAAAAGCTGACATCGATAATAACATTGCTACTACCAATGTCATTACCATTAACTTCATTTTCATTTTGTTTTCCCCCTTTTAAAAATTTTACATTTGCACAGTAAATTTCACGCAGTTATTATATATGAAGAAAAAGGCTCTTTATTTCCTTAATCCTCCGCCTCTGGCAACAACACACCTATTGCATTAATATACACTGCAATTTATGTATTCCTGCCGTGAGTATGTGTGCCGGTAAGGCGATTTAAATCTGCAAAAATTCCTATGCACAGAAGTACAACATATACTTCTCTACCGTTACAGTATAATCCATTTTTAAATACTTTTCAATAGTTTTTTTTGATATTTTGCCGATTTGGTAAAAACCGATAAAACAACACGATTGTTTTGTGTATTTTTACAACTGATATGACACATCAAAGCAATAATTCTGCAATAAGTGACAAAAGCGGCAGTGTTGCAAGCGAAAGCAACGTAGTAACCGACACTATCTGCGAGGGGTAACCGGTATCATAATCAAACTTTTCAGCAAACATTGCGGAAATCGCCGCCGCAGGGCAAGCTGCCGACAACGTAAGCGTTGTTGCAATGAATTTATCGACACCAAGCACTTTAAAAAGCAAAACAACCGCAACAGGAAATGCAACCAGTCGCAAAAACGACACAACATATATTCCCGGTTGCACGAGAGCCTTTTTCAAATCAGACTGTGCAAGATACGTACCAAGCAAAAGCATTGCAAGAGGAGTGTTCAGTGCAGCAAAGTAGCCAACCACATCCATAACAATTCCCGAAAGCTTTATTTTTGCAAAAAACAACACAAGTGCAACAACCACGCCGACAACGCCGGGGTTTTTCACAAGGTTTTTAACAGAAAGAAGCTTTATATCGCCACCGTAAAGGTACAAGCCGTGAGTCCACACAATCACATTAAACATAGCAAGATATGTACTGCCGAAAAGCACGCCCTTATCGCCCATAGTAGCCGCAAGCAACGGGATTCCCATAAATCCGCAGTTTGAATATATAGTGGTAAACACTTCTGCCTTTAGCTTGTTCTTATCCTTTTCAAAACGCCATATAAGATGAGCCCCAACAATAAAGACTGCGTGTATTAAAACACTGATTCCAAAGGCGAGCAAAAGCTCCGACACAAGCTCTTTGTTATAGTCAATCTGGTACGCCTTTACAAGCACGCACGGAGTAACCACATTGAGCAGAATGCCGGAAATAGCCTTTGTTCCCTTTTCAGTAATAATTTTTTTGCGTGACAGCAATGCTCCCACAAGAATAAGTATCAGCATAATAAAAACCTGCTGAGATACCAATGCAACCGTATTCATTATAAACCATCCTTTTGCAGATACAACAAAGCGGATATGCCAAGCATACCCGCCGAATTGTTAAGTACCCCCAATGTGCCGTCAGTTTCATAATTTACAACCTGCTTATAGCAGGTGGGTGCCTCCTGTGTATTTATGGGTTTCCCAAATAAATTTGGGCGTACACGCGGTACACAGAGAGTCGGCTCCCGTAAATGTTTTGTTGGTTATAAATATGATGAAACCATAACGAACACCCCAGGGAAATCACTTTTTCAAGTGACGTTATTATTATATACAAAAATCGCATAAAAATCAATACTTTTTTACAATTTTTTTGTATATTTTAAAAATGAGAATCACTTCCAAAAGCATCCTCGATAGCTTCTTCAAGCTGCAGTGCATCAAGCCCGCCCGAATTAAAGTCACAAATCAGCTTTTCGACAAACTCTCTGTCGGTTGAAATTCCATAAACCGAACCTTTATCAGCTGTTATGCCATATACCACAACCTCCTTGCCGTCAACAGTTATAACCGTTTCATTAAGCTTATACACGTCCAACCCTCCTTACATCTTAATTATAGTCAGGCAGAACGCTGAAAGTCAATTGACTTATTGTGCCACTTTACGACATATAATTTGTCGAATTCAGTCCAGGATATCAGAAACCGGCTTGCCGTGGGGGCGAATATATCTCTTCATATTATATAGGCATTCATTTTCACTTGACAATTTGTTGACTCCCTCGGCACAGCCAAGCGTCGCTTTGAAGCCAAGCCTTTGCAGTATATCCTTTGATGCCTTGCTAACTCCGCCGAACGGATATGTATAAACCTCAGGTATAAGCCCTGTATGGTACTTAACAACATCCTGCGCCTTCAAAACATCGCGGCTCAACGCATCTTCGTACTGCTCATCGGTTTCACCCAGCCTCTTTTTGCTGCCGTTTCTTTTATCAGAAATAGTATGCATATCATAGGAATGATTTTGTATTTCCACGTGTCCGGACTTTACCATTTCGTTAATTTCGTCCCACGTAACGTGAGAATAATAGGCACTTTCTTCATCGGTTTCGCTATATTCCTCAGAATATTTACCCACAATGGATATGACAAGCTTCATATTATATTTAACTGCAAGGGGATATGCATAAAGATAATTGTTGTAATAACCATCGTCAAAGGTTATTACAACAGGCTTTTGGGGAAGAGGAGTTCCGTTTTCGACATAATCGATAACCTGTGACATAAAAACCGCGTTGTAGCCGTTGTCGCAAAGGTATTTAAAATCCTGCTCAAGCTCGTCAGGCGTGATTACAAACCTGCCTGAATAATCCTTATCCTTCAAAACGCCGTGATACATTATTATAGGAAGAGAAACACCTTCGTCATCTGCGATAACGAACACAAGTGTGGTAAGCAGAATTGAAGTTATAACGAAAAAAATCACAATACTTCTTAATTTAAACGATACAAGCATAAAACATCCTCCATAAACAAACTCACTTATATTATACTGCCTTGTTCTTGCAAAAATCACTTGCAAACCGAAAGTCTGTGTGATATTATTTTATATATTTGTAAAAAAGGGAGCGTAAATATGAAAGCAAAACTACTTCTGGCAATAACAACTCTTATAACAATATTTTTCGTACCGTCATTTGCATATGCTGCAGATGGATTTAACTATTATAATGAAGGTAATACTGCCATTATTATAAATTGCGATAAATCATTGACAGGTTCAGTGACAATTCCCGAAGCTATAGACGGGTATACCATAACCGGAATCGGGCAAAACGCCTTTCGTGACTGTACAGGTATAACGGAGGTTATTATTCCCGATACGGTTACTATGATAGACTGGTGTGCATTTGAAAACTGTACTTCACTTGAAAATATTGTTTATTCAAAAAACATAATCGAAATAGGCGGCTATGCTTTTCGAGGCTGTACAGCACTTAAAGAAATCATAATTCCCGACACCATTACTGCAATAAGCGGAAGTTCTTTTGAAGGCTGCAGCTCGGTTGAAAAAATCACTCTTGGCAAAAACTTAAAAAACATCGGCGAAAACGCATTTGATGGTTGTGTTAACGTTAAAGAAATATATGTTGATACAATATGTGCAGAAGAGGTTGAAGACTGTTTTGCCAATGCAGGAACAAGCACAGACGGAACGCACCTTTTTTTCTCTGACAACGTTACCGTTATCCCCTGCTGCTTCAGCGATGAAAATAATATAACTACTATCACACTTGGAAAAAACATTACAAGCTCAAGCTATTACTGGCCATTCGACGGCTGTCGCAACCTAAAGCAGGTATACTGGAACGCCGTAAACGCACAGGAAAGCTCATATTTCCGTTTTCTTGAAACCAATGGTGACGGTTTTAATGTTACAATAGCTGATGACGTTACATATCTGCCACCGCAAGCCTTTGAAGAATCCGCAATAAAATCTGTTGTTTTAGGTAAATTCCTTACAGAAATAGGTTGGAGTGCATTTGATGATTGTAGATATTTAAAACATATTTACTGGAACAGCGAAAATTTGCAAACAAATGTATTCTCAGATATGAATGTTGATGAAGGTGGGCTTGAAGTTGTTTTTGGTGACCTTGTTACAGTTATCCCGGAAAGAACTTTTGAGGAAACTTTAAACCTTACTTCCGTTGTTTTAGGAGAAAACATAAAAACAATAAGCAAAGAAGCATTCAGAGAATGTGAAAACTTAAAATCAATAGATTTAAAAAACGTGGAAACTATTTGTGAATACGCATTTCGTGACTGCACGGCAATCGAAAGCATTAAATTTGGAGAGGCATTAAAGACAATTGAAGACGATGCTTTTTACTGCTGCACAAACTTAAAAACAATAACAACCAACAAAACCGCATATATATCAGGTGATGCTTTTAGCGGTTGTTCGGCAATTGACACGGTTTACTGGAATATACCATCACATACCGATTTTGTTTCCGGCCTGTTTTACGGATTAGATGAAATAAAAATTATATTCAGTGACGATATTAAAAGAATACCTTCTCGTATTATAGATAATTATAATTTAATTACAACTGTATATACAACGCTGCCCGATTCATTAGAAGAAATAGGCAACAGTGCATTTGACAACTGTAAATTTCCTGATGGTCTGGATATTCCAAAAAACGTGCGCCATATAGGCAGCAGTGCATTTAATAATAGCAGTACATCTTTTTTAAAGCTTGGCGAAGGTGTTATAACCATCGGTACCGCAGCATTTAACAACCTGACTGCTGACAGCATTGAGTTAAACCTTACAAATGTTGAAAAAATCGGCAGTAACGCATTTATGAAATGTAAAAACATAAAACAACTTATAATTGCTGAAAATGCCGACTGCGAAATAGAAACAAAGGCATTCTATAACTGTGATATCAAAACACTGACAATTGGAAAAGGCGTAAAGTCCATTGACGGCACTTCATTTGGGTATTGTACGGAATTGGAAACAATTTATTGGCGTGCAGAACAGATTGCAGATTATGACAGGTGGAGCAATGCATTTGCAAAAATCGGTTCAAACTCGGGCGGTGTTTCAGTTATATTTGAAAAAACTGCCAAGGTTGTTCCGGCATACTTGTTTTATCAGTCCGAAGGAAGCTCAGCCAATCCGTTAATAAAACAAATAACCATAACAAATTCTGTGACAAGAATTAATACAAATGCGTTTTATGGAATTACCGAGCCGATAAATATAGATTTTTCAAGCATTGAGTATCTGGAGGATTACGCATTATACTATTGCCAGATACAGACAGGTAAAATCGACCTTAAAAACGCAAAGCATATCGGCAGCTACGCTTTGCCAACCAACATAACAGGCGAATTAAGTCTTAAAAATGCCCGCCACATCGGAGATTATGCATTTTACAACTGTACAGGAATTTCCTGTGGAGAAATAAGCTTGGAAAACGCCGAAAACATTGGATACAGTGCATTTGACGGATGTACAATGCTTGCAATAGAAAACCTTATTATAGGTCAGGCAGACTGCATAGGCATTTATGCATTCCGCAATGTTCCATTAAAAGGCGATGTGGTTATCGGTGCAAAACTAATAAAGGAACGTGCATTCGCAAATACGCTTATGCAAACCCTTACCTTCAATACACCAAGCGTATTTATCGACCAATCTGCTTTTATTAAAAATTCCGCTTTGACAAGTATAATTTTCAATGCCCGTGCTTTATATATAAGTTTTTATGCATTTGAAGACTGCAATTCACTTGTCAGCGTGGACTTAAATTCTGCTTCAGCAATCATAGGTTCGTATACATTCCGCAACTGCAACAATCTCACATATCTGACAGACACAAACGGAATCCGCAATGTAGGTGATTACGCTTTTCAAAATTTGGAAAAGCTTGGCGGAGTATATCTGCCCAATGTCGAATACATAGGTCATTATGCATTTTCAGACACTGCAATTACGCACTTAACAATATCACCCAAAACAAAGTATATAGGCACAAATGCATTTTCCTGGTCTAAGCTTGGCGCAGGTGCAACACTTTATCCCGGAACAGAATATGGTACACATCCGTTTTACGGCGTTTCATCATCACATAACGTGGCAGAAAATATCCCCGGCACACAAATTTCACTTTCAGGTGACACTGTAGGAACTGTAGGTGACTTGCTCGTTCTTTCCACAGATGTTCTTCCATACAATGCAACAAACAAAATTGTTGAATGGAGCTGCGACAATTATCAAGTGGCAGAGGTTACAAACGGAATAGTCAAATGCAAAACGAATGGCACAGCAAACATTACTGCCACTTTGCAAAACGGTGCATCGGACACAATCAGAATAACAGTTACTGATACAAGCCTTAAAATGAACTCTGGTAAATATGACATTGCACCGTGTTATCCATACACAGTCAGTGCAAGACTTTCATCGAGCGAATATTCACCCGAAGATATTGTGTGGAGCGTGGGCGATTCTGACCTTGCAACAGTAACAGGTAAAGGATATGCAAGGCTTAACGACGGAACATACGAGCTTTATGCAGAAGTAAATGCAAAAAGCGTAGGCAAAACCTTGGTATTTGCACAGATTTCCGGTCACGAAAGGCTCAGAACATCAGCCGTAATTGAAATAAGCAACAAGCTTATGATTACCACAGAAAACGAAAAAGACAAGGACTACATTGCGTGTAAGATAAAAGAGGACACAAATAAAACCTACATTCTTGCAAGCTTTACGGACTTCGATGCAGAAAAATCAGATTATGAATGGAAGATTATAAGCAACGGCGGTCAGGCAAGCTTTGGCGAAATTATGTTTTTGCAGAATCCTGACAGAAATTCAGGCCTGGCAGGATTAATGATGGCTGAACTGATCGGCATCAGCAAGGGTGAAATAGAAATAAAGGTTGTATCATTAAAGGATGGTATGGAGGATTCGAGAAAAGTAATGGTACAGGAGCCTTTGAAAATAATATCCTCAACCATAAGCGATGGCGAAACGAACGTATCTTTAAGAGGCGGTTACCTGCTTGGTCAGCAAGATGACATTAATTTTTACGGATATCTGCCTTTAGATTTAGAATTTAACGAAAAAGTTGTATATGGTACTGCAGCTTCTGACACACCTGCACGCCTTCAGGACATATCCGACCATTCAAACAATGTATATTCACCAATTGATGTTGAAGAAAAGACAATAACATTATCATTTGCTTCTATGCCGGATATGACACTGGAATCAAACAAAAATTACAGACTTATTATTGAAAAGGATGCTATAAAGCCTGAAAATGAAGATGAGATACATACAGATGATATTGATTGGGAAGAGCTTTTGAGCTTCACAACCGAGCCTGCAGGTCTGGCATATTTTAAAGAGATGCCAAACTTTACAAATTCCCCCACTGCATTTTTTAACAGTGACGAAGAACACAGATACTTTATTTCAGATATGACCAGACTTAACGAAATATTTAAAAATTCAGGTGCATCTTATTCACTTAAAACAAAAATTAAAAACACAATACGAAAAGATGAATGGACAGGTTCGTGCTTTGGAATTTCAATGACAACTGCACTTGTTAAAAACAAAACCTTAACTGCGGGTGACATTCACAGCGGAACCGAAACATTATATAAACTGCCCAAACCAAAAGACAGCACAGCGGTACGTGACTTTATAAACACATATCAGCAGACGCAGCATCTGTTCGAGCCGGAAGTTATCGGCTACGGCAGCGGAGCACTTGCACAGCAAAACTCCGTTCAGGATGCACTTCGTGCTATTGTTGCAAGAGCATCAAGGCTTACAGCAGATGACAGCTTTATATTAGGACTTAAAACAACCGATATATGCCACGCATTGCTTGTTCACCGCTTTAAAAACTATGATAACTACTACGAGCTTGAAATATATGATACAAGAACAATCAATTCTTCTACGCCATTGGCAATGAGGATTTCAAAGGATTATTCAAGCTGTGAATTTGGTACAGATATTAATAGTCAAACAAACAAGCTCGATGGAATGCCGGAATATAACGCTGAAATCACAAGCATCAGTTATTACGAGCCTGCAAAAATATATAACGGCTCAGTTTCAAAAGCTTCTCTGACGGTAAGCACAAACGCACCTTATACAATTAATGTAAATGGAGCAAGCATTGTGTTTGACGGAAACTCGTTTGGCGGTGACTTGAGCAAGGCAATATCTGTAAGACCGATATTGAACAATTCAGACACAACATCATATGTTGTTACATTTGATAGCCTTAAAGATGTAAGCATCACAGCCAAAGATGCAGATATATCTGTAAGTGCTGTTACAGATAGTATGTACGCCGATGTTACAGCATCAGGAGTAAATGAAATTATAATCAACGGAAACTCAGAGAGTCTGGAGGTTTCCGGCAATAATATGCAATACACAGTAACAAAATCATCTCACGGCTCTGATTACGACATTGCAGAAATATCAGGACAGGGAAGCTCAGTTAATGTTTACACCGAAAACAATTGTATAAAAGCGAAAGGTGATGGTATGGAAAGCCTTACTCTTACAAGCTTTAATGACAGTGGATACACAGAAACAACCTCAACTATCCCTGATAACAACATTGTAATCGGCACAGACGGAAGCATAGCGCAAAACAAATACCCTGTTACTGTAACAACATCAAAGCAAATCACAGATGACAGTTACATAATCAGCTTGCAATTCAATCAAATTATATCTGATATGATTGTATATACAGCCGCATATTCCGCAGATGACAAGCTTTTGTTTGTAGAGTCTGTTGATATCGCAAATCCACAGATTACTGTACCGAAAAACCCCGATGTGTCATACTTTAAAACATTTGTATGGAATAAGAATATGACACCACTATCTAATACAAGCTGTTTGATTAATGAATAGTTAAGACACGACAGAGCCGTTTCTCTGTGTTCATGAATTTGAATCTTGGTTAAAAGATTCAAATTCAAGACGAGAACTTTTGCTAGATGAATATAAAAAGTTTATGGGAGAATAATATTATGAATTTAATTATATCAATGACAAAGTTTCTCATTGTCTTTGTATTGGGTATTACATATATTTGTTCAGGGATTTTTTCTTGGAAATTCCCTCCAGGCGTTAGTTGGAGCTGGCGTGATACAGAATATGGTGAAACATTAAATATGATAGTATGTGTAGTTGCTGGTATATTATTAATTAGAGCATCTTTTGTATTTTTCTCATAATATCATAAATCGAGCCTTTTTACCACGAAACACACAAACACAAGGGGACGGTTCTGTTGTGTGGTTACGGTCGAATGGTTAGAACACGATAGAACCGTCCCCCTGTGTTCTATTAATTCAATGAAAGGTGAATGTTATGAAATATTTATATTATATTTTGATATTTGCAGTGATAATGTTAAGTGGCTGTGAACATAATCAAGTAATAGAAAATGACGATAAACAATACTATATTGAAAAACAAAATTCATACAATGCTATTGCTAATGAAACAGAAATTAATACTACTGATGAAAATGACATTATTTACACCAACAGAGAGTTGGGGTTTGAAATCAGCATCCCCGCACATTGGAATGATTATTATAAAATAACTAATACTCAGGGAGGTATTTGCGTTAATTTTTATGGTAAAAGTCTTGCAGGTACTGGAGCAACAATTTCATCACAAAATGGATTGCCGCTGTTTTTCATTTTAGATGAAACAACTGTTGAATCTGAAACTTTTGATAGCCGTCAAAAAGTAGGTACAGCCCAAAATGTAAATTATTATTTTGTTACTGGTACAGGTATGGATTTAGAGCCGATTTTAATGATAGATGATGAGAATATAAAAAATCACAAAGCAATTTACGGTGAAGAATTATATGGTGATAATCAAATACCGATTATACAACAAGACAAAAGCAAAGCACTGCAAATGCAAAATGACATTCTACAAGTAATAAGATCATTTAGGGCTTTATAAACAACACAAGGGGACGGTTCTGTTGTCTTGAAATAATAGGACGATGAACACAAGGGGGACGGTCCGAGACCACTGAAAAAGTCAGTGTTTTCGGGCTTTTAAAAAGCAACGATTAACTTTCCATAAAGAAAATCGTTGCTTTTTTAATGTTATCTCTTACAGCTTTTTAATAACTCTTTAAGCTCGTCTGTTGTAAATTTATATGTCTTATTACAAAAATGGCAGTCAACCTCTGTGCCTTTGTCATCATCAATTATGGACTGCAAATCCTTTCTTCCGATAGAAATCAACGCACGCTCAACACGCTCGGTGCTGCAGTCGCATTTATAA
>JAZNGX010000128.1:0-34481 GCA_045576675.1 Clostridia bacterium
ATAGGGGGTGCAAATCGACTTTAGGGGGTGCAAACAGGGGGTAAGGGGGTGCATTTTTAAGTCAGGGGGTGCAAAGTACCAATAGAAAATCATTATCGGTATTGTCAATATAATAATAGTGTGTTATAATTATATTCAAAAGGTGGTGTGAAATTATGTTATCATTGTCAGACGTAAATATCGAACACTATTTTCGTATTTTTGCAAATATCGGTGTGCCTGTCGCTTTTTTAGTTCCTACACAAACTGGATATCAAAAATCTATCATGGATGCCACAGCTCCTGTGCGTGAGTTACTTAAAAATTCTAATATACATAATTATGAACAGCAAGGTCAAGGACCAGAAGAAAAAGTTTTGGTTAAAAGCTATTTTGTTTTTGCGGATAAATTGCAAGAAACGGTTGCTTCGCTTTATCGACCAAAAACAAAAAAGGGCGATCCTAGAATTTGGTTTAGCAAGCTAACTCGATACTGTCATCCGTTTAATCTACTAGCGTTAATCATACTTGATAATAATATATATATTATCAATCTTTCAGAAGAAAGCATATCAAAATCGTTGCATACAAAGGGTTTTGTTTACGAAATTCTTTTAGAATCTGTACACCAAGAAAAACTCATTGCAAGCGAATTGCTTGCAAAAATACAAAATATTCATAATGATGGCTTCATACCATCTATTACAGTAGGAGACCCCGGAGTAGGCGATACTTTAGAACACGCTCTAGGTATTAAAAGAAACAATTCTAAATCACCAGATTATAAGGGTATTGAACTTAAATGTACAAGATTAACAAGAAATGGTACAGCACGAACGGCTACTCGTTCTACATTGTTTACAAAAGTTCCGGATGAGGGTTTGACCTACAAACAAATAGTTGATAAATATGGTAAAGTTCAAATTCCAAGAGGTTCATCAATAGCTCGATTACAGCTATATGAAACATTTAGAACCTCTCGTCCTAATGCTTATGATTTAATTTTGGAAGTTGATAATATTAATGACAAGTTAAATATGCTTTATCAAAAAGATAGAATTAGGACAAGTGTTTCCGCTTGGCATATCCAAGCACTTAAGGAAGCTTTACTTGCCAAGCATCATGAAACCTTTTGGGTGAAAGCTTTATCTGAAACACGGGATGGAATTGAATATTTTAGATATGACAAAATTCTTCACACGAAAAATCCAAATGCTTCTTTAATAGCTCCGTTATTAGAACTAGATAAAATCACAGTAGACCTTGCTGCACATTATAAGGAAGATGGAAAATGGCGTGACCATGGAATGCTTTTTAAAATGAAACCGAAAGATTTGCCACTGTTATTAGGAGAACCTGTGGAGTATGATTTAACCACATAAAACAAAGACACTTTGCAATTTAGCAGAGTGCCTTTTGAATTATAATACCTTTTTAATTTCTAAAGCAATAGCTTTTGCAAGAAGCGGTGGAACTGCATTTCCTACTTGTGTATATTGAGGAATTTCGATGCGTCGCTTTAATCCTCCGGTTGTCCTTTTGCCCAAAAACTCAAAAGAATCATCAAAAGATTGGCACCGAGCCATTTCTCTCACACTAAATGTTCTGGGTTCCCAAGGGCTTATGTAGTCATCTGCTATAGTAACAATGGTTGCAGAAGGCTGATTTGAATGCCATCTTTGACGTATGTTTTTCTTTGTCAGTAATACATCAATTTGCTCAGATGTTGCTCTTGCTTCTTTGAATAACAAAACAACTTCTTCGGGAGTTAATAAAAACTTTTCTGAACATAAAGATATTAATGCTTGTTTTGTTGAAATATCAATACCATATTCAAGTATTCTTTTTTTTAGATTTGCACCAGTTTCGCCTTCTTCAAAAAGAGAAAACCGTTCTGTAACTATATCAGTTTGCTTTGATAGTTCAGTATTTGTCAATGTTTTAGCTTTAATTGTTTTTCCTTCAATGTTTGGGGTTCTGCCGTTTATGCTATCAATTTGATACTGCGACAGCTTTTTACCAACATTTTTTTTAACAGCTTGGTTTTCAACCAAATCACCGATTGCATCCAACAAGGTAAGATAATTTTCTGGCGATACGATTGGTTCAGGATACTTGGGAGGAGTTAAACCTTTTCTATAGCCTATAAAGATAATTCTGTTTCTTCTCTGTGGGACTCCGTAGTCTGCCGCATTTAATACTTGAGGTTCAAGTGAATCATATCCAATTTCTTCCAGTTCGCTTCTTAAAATATCAGGAGTTACACTTCCGTCTGGATAGTTTATTCCAGTAATTCCCCTATATCCTATAAATTGCATATCAGCAAATCCTTCAACATTTTCCAAAACAACATACTTCGGTTTTACTTCACCAATAATTCTAACGTATTCGCCAAAAAGCATATTTCTCGGGTCGGATTTATCGCGTTTTCCGGCCCTTGAAAACCCTTGACAACTTGGTCCCCCTATCATTAAATCGATTTCAGGTATTTTTTTGTTTTTAAAAATAGTCAATTTTGAAATGTTATCATATATTTGATGTCCAGTTAAATCGCGAATATCAGCACGTTCAAACCACGTATTCTTTCCTTGAATCAAGCCCAATTGTGTATGCCTATTTCTATAAGTGATTTCTACCATATCGCTTATATCCGAACTAAACAAAATATGAAACCCTGCTTGTATTAATCCTTCCGAACAACCGCCGGCTCCGCAAAACAAATCTATTGCATATGGCATAAAAATCACCTCCACAAGTAATATGTTAGTATTATAACACATATTTTTTATTTTGTCCAGGGGTATTTAAATTTTTTTGTAATTTAATGATTAAACAATAATCCAACGTTTACCTAAAAATCCAACGATTACTTTTTTAAAAATGCAAGAAATTCCGCAAAATAGTATTCTAATATAAATATTTTAGGATTTAATAATAACTAAACAAAAATACAAATCATTGAAAACCGCATCATTACTATGTTTTCAAGGAACAAAAAATAAGACTAACTATTCTATCAAAATAGTCAGTCTTATGTGGTGCACCATCGGGGACTCGAACCCAGGACCCACTGATTAAGAGTCAGTTGCTCTACCAACTGAGCTAATGGTGCATATTTAATTATTGTCAACGCTAAATATTATACTATCAAAAATGTGGTTTGTCAATACTTTTTTGCAAAAAATATAAAGTTTTTTTATGCTGTTAAAATGCCGTGGGAAATATTGTCCCACGGCATTTAAGTTATTAAAATATTACTTCGGCAGTGTATTCTGCTTCGTTCCAGTTTACATTAAATCCAAGCTCTTCTGAAATAAAGCGAAGAGGAATCATCGTTTTATCGTTTATAAGCCTTGCAGGAACATCAAGCTTTTTTGCAACACCGTTTACATATGCGGTGTCATCATCAATTGCAAGGTTTACCGTTGTATCTCCATAATTAATGGTAACAGAATATTTTTCATGGTTCCATATAACCTCTGCACCTGCACGTTCAAACAAAAACCTTATAGGAATAAGTGTTCTGTCGTTTTGAATTACAGGTGGCGCAGCAAAAGATAAATATTCGTCGTTGAGTTTTACCCTGACGTTTTGCTGTGCGTTGTTGAACTGCTCCAGTTGACTTAATTCCCCATAATATATATTGCCAAAGTCGTTGCCGAAAAACATGTAATACTTATCGTTTGCAATCAGGTTATCGTCACGGCTGTCACGTGAAGATGGTAATCCCAAAATTTCAAACTCTCTGGTTATTCCGTCGCGTGAATAGTACCAGCCATCGTTTATTGAAAAGCCGCCAAGTAAGAAATAGCCGTTGCCGCTTATGATTTTGACATAATCGTCTTTTGCATATTCATAAGCAACCTTTGCAGTTGTTCCGTCATCATAAGTGATTTCGGCAGTAATTTCTTTGTTGATATCACGTCCTGCCTGGCTGCCGCGTTCGATGAATTCTGAGGTCAGTGTGTACTGACCGTTTGTACCGCTGTTTTTTATAATTCTTTGTTCTTCTATAATTTTGTCAGTTTTTTTCCAATGTTCACCACTTTCGGATTTCCATACAGTTCCGTTGGCGGTTTCAGCGTAAAAAACGTTATCCTCTACATAAGAACGTGTTATTTTGAGCTCACGCCCATCATATTTAAGCATTGTACCATCATTTGCTACGAAATAGCTGAAATGGTTTGTTGACCAGCCAAAAACGCCATAATCTGTGAAATTGTAATATACAAACGGAGGAATTGATGTTCTGCCGTCTTCGTATCTATACATTCCGTCTGTCATATCATATTTTCCATAGCCATTTATTGAAAATTCATATATTTCACCGTTTATTTCAACAAAGCTGCCGTGATTTGCAGCAAACTGCGGGCGGGGTTCAAGACGGCTGCTCCAATTATTAAGGTCTGTTGAGTACCATACTGTACAGTAGGCTTCATCTTCTACAGACGTCCAGTAATCCTCTATTAGATATTCACCGTCTTTATAGTTTATGTGATTGCCGCCGTAAGACTCTTTAAAGCCTTGGATTTCAACATGTGTGAAACTTTCACCTGTTTCTGAATAATAAAGCCCTCTCATATATCCGTCCGAAAAGAACATTATTTTCCCGTTTACTATATTCATTCTTATGCCTTCGGGAATATTTTCAACCTTTTTCCAGTTAATGCAGTCAAAGCTTTGGAAGGTTCCACTGCCATAGACAAAAATAACTACAGAGTCCTTGTTTTTTATAATGTAATCTCCATCGTTTGGTACGGCAGGCAGATTGTTTATCTGCTTTTCCCAGTTAATGCCGTCGGCAGAAGTATAAGTAAATCCTGCACCTACCGCATTAAACCTGTTTTGCACATATTGTATTGTTGCAACATCTTTTACGTCATCTATGCGTTCCCAATTTTGAAAGTCGGAGCTTCTTATTGCCATGTCATTATATACTCCTACGAACATTTCGCCATTTGTATCGAGATTTCTTATACTATATCTTTGCGAATTGGAAAAATATTCATTGGTGTTGCTTTTTATTTGAAAAGCAAATACATTTGAAGTAATCAGAACAATAATAAGTAAGGCTGCAAGTGTTTTTTTCATAGTTAGTCACCCCTTATAATTATTGTAGCATCCGATAGGTACGATGTCAATTCGGGTTGACATATTGTAATTAAGATGTTAAAATATATTAGGCAGTTTGCCTAAGAGAAAAGGAAGTGTAAAAAATGAGTGAAAATTGTAATCATGATTGCAGCAGCTGCAGTGAAAATTGCAGTTCAAGAAAGCCTGAAAGCTTTTTGGAAAAGCCGCACGAGCTTTCAAGTATAAAAAAAGTAATAGGTGTTGTAAGTGGTAAAGGAGGAGTAGGTAAATCTCTTGTTACTTCTCTTTTGGCAGTATTAAGCAAACGAAATAATTATAACACTGCTATTTTGGACGCTGATATCACAGGTCCGTCAATACCCAAAATGTTTGGTATTCAAGGTCGTGCAAAGGGGAATGAACACGGGATTCTTCCGTCAAAAAGCACAACCGGCATTGACATTATGTCACTTAATCTTCTTTTGCAGAATACCACAGACCCTGTTGTATGGCGTGGCCCTGTAATTGCAGGAACGGTAAAGCAGTTCTGGACAGATGTTATTTGGGAAGATGTTGATTATATGTTTATCGATATGCCTCCCGGCACAGGTGATGTTCCGCTTACAGTGTTCCAGTCTATTCCTGTTGATGGGATTGTTATTGTTGCTTCTCCGCAGGAGCTTGTATCTATGATAGTTGAAAAGGCTGTAAAGATGGCAAATATGATGAATATTCCAATTTTAGGTCTTGTTGAAAATATGAGCTATGTAAAATGCCCTGATTGCGGAAAAGAAATAAAGGTTTTTGGCGACAGTCATATTGAACAGATTGCAAAGGATTATGATTTGAAGGTTATCGGTAAAATTCCGATGGAGCCTAAGCTTGCAGCAGCGTGTGACGCAGGTGCGATAGAGCTTTTTGAAGGTTCTTGGCTTGACAGCTTTGCTGAAATACTTGAAAAAATGGAATAAAACAAAAATAAGGACTGTAACATTTGTTGTTACAGTCCTTATTTATTATTTACGAATCAACCCAAAAAGTTGTTTTGCTTACTAATTACCTACTGTGAGGGAATTATTTGTTTTTTGCAAAACACTCACTGCAGTATATAGGACGGTCATTCTTGGGTTTGAAAGGAACTTTTGCTTCACCGCCGCACTCTGCACAAACAGCTGTGTGCATCTCACGTGATGCTCTGATAGCTTCCTTTCTCTTCACACGGCAATCTTTACATCTGATAGGCTCATTCTGGAACCCTTTTTCAGCGTAAAACTCCTGCTCGCCTGCTGTGAAAATAAATTCTTCCCCGCAGTCCTTACATACTAATGTCTTGTCTTCGTACATCTTTTTACCCCTCACTTCAAAATTACTTCTCTTCCGCGATCGGAATTGCACCGATTTTTGCATTTTGCACGCTTTACTTTATAAGCTACACGGAATTACATTGACAGCTCTTTATAAAACTGTCGAAATTTTCTTTTTAATACGCTGCAAAGCATTGTCAATTGATTTTGGTGTTTTATCGGTGTGTTTTGCGATTTCAGTGTATGAACAGCCTTGCATAAAAAGCTCAAACACTGAAAATTCAAACTTGCTTAGTACGCCTTTTACTTTTTCCTGAATTTCTTTGACGCTTTCGGCATCGACAACCATTTCTTCAGGGTCACTGGCGGTCTTTTGAGTCAAGATATCAAAAAATGTTGTATCAGATTCATTGTCAAAAACAGGACGGTTAAGTGAAACATATGAGTTTAATGGTGCGTGTTTGTTACGCTGAGAGGTTTTTACAGCGGTTATAACCTGCCTTGTAATACAAAGCTCTGCGAATGCCTTGAAGTTATCGTTCTTTTCAGCATTATAATCTCTTATGGCTTTGTATAAACCAATCATACCTTCCTGAACAATATCATCGTGGTCAGCACCAACAAGGAAATATGCTCTTACCTTTTTGCGTACAAAATTTTTGTATCTGTGCAAGAGCTCTTCTTCTGCGTATTTATCGCCGTCAGAACATAGCGACAGCAAATTTTCGTCTTTCAGTTCTTCGTAATTAATTATTGCCAAAATGAAACCTCGTTTCTATAATTTTGATTATAGGCAATTTGTAACAATTTGTCAATGAAAATGTTTGCAAGTTTTTATTTTTTGTGATATAATACCAAAAAGGGGTGTGTGGTTTTGGATATAATTCCATCGTTTTATAGCGTGTTTATACTATTTTTCCCATTGATAGCAATTTTCGCATTTACACCATTTATGTGGAAAAAACATTCTGCCTTTGGTGTAATGCTTCCAAAAGAGCTTAAAGGCAGCAAACAGCTTGACGGACTGTCACGCAGATTTATTCTTTTTGCAGTTATTGCGGGCTTGTGCCTTGCAGCAACTGCTGTTACTGTGCAACGTGACAGTGTTATCTTGCTTTGTGCCGTGGTCTACGTTGTACTTTGCCTTGCGATGTTTGTTATGAATAACAGGCTTGTAAGAAATATTATTGCCGTAAATGACTATGAAAATATACAAAAGCCCGTTTATGTAAAAAATTTAACTGAAGAGTTTAAGGTAAAAACAATATCTTTTTGGTGGCTTGGGTTGCTTTTGCTTCCTGCTGCAGTCTCGTTTTATGATGCGTACATAAATGTGACTGATATTTTATACATCGTACCTTTTGTACAGCTTTTAATTGTTGTGTTGGATGCTATTGCTTTTGGGTTTATAATTAAATCAAGCCAGTATGTGAATAAAAAGACAGCGGCTGATGATATGAAAAGAAATGCATATGTAAGAAAACGGCTTTCGGTGCTTTGCTTTGCAGTATCGGCAATTATAAGTGCTTTTCTTACATTAATGCAGCTTTGTAATTCGGGTACGTTGAATGCTGAATGGATAATTAATGTTGCCCCTGCTGTTATCGTTGTGATTGTGACGTTTTTTGCAATATTATTTTGCATGAGAATTAATAAAAAATAATAAGTAACAAATTTAGTTTATATAATAGAAAAAAACATGCATGTAGTGAAATTTGTGCATGTTTTTTAATATCGTTTTTTTGACTGATTTACCCGAAAGTAAAAAAAAAGAAATCGTCTGTGGTTTGAAACACCGATTAAACAAGGCTTGTTCCGGAAAAATGCCAAACAAGCCTTGTTTTTATTATGTTTTAAAGTAAAAAATGAGTGATTGAATAACTGCTTTAATATGTGCTAAAATTTATATATTAAAATGGCAAGGGGAGTGAATAAAAAATGAGTTGGAAAGCTAAATGGATAATACCTCGTTTTGAACGTGAAGTGTGTCCGACTTATAAAAGATATTTCAAGACCGATAAAGCGGTTGTATCAGCAACCTTGAAAATAACTGCTGTAGGTGTATATGAGGCGTATCTGAACGGAAAGCGTATTAGTGATTATGTGCTTGCTCCGGGCTGGACTTCGTATAAAACACGCCATCAGTATCAAACGTATGATGTTTCTGAAATGATAAATGCGGAAAACTGTCTGCAGGTAACGGTTGCAAGAGGCTGGTACCGTAGTGATATGAATGGCGGTTCAAAGGATTGCCGAGGTTTTTATGGTTATCCGCAGACAATGATTGCCGAGCTTGATATAGTTTATGCTGACGGCACATCTGAAACAATTGTAACGGACAAGGAATGGAAGGTAAAATCATCGCCCGTTATGTTCAGTACCATATACGATGGTGAATGGTATGATGCTACAAAAGAAAGCTATGAGGATGATAATGCAGGCGGAGAAGAAAATGTTATCGAATTGCCTGATTTCCCGACGGATAATCTTATCCCTCAGGAGGGTGAGGAAATTCGTGAGCACGAGCGTATAAAGCCGGTACAGCTTATAATAACTCCAAAGGGCGAGCGTGTAATAGATTTCGGACAGAATCTTACAGGATATATAGAATTTACTGTTGATGCAAATGAAGGCGACAAAATTTCAATTTCTCATGCAGAGGTGCTTGACAACAACGGTAATTTTTATAACGATAATTTTGTGTATGCAAGAGCAAAGCTTGATTATGTGTGCAAGCAAGGCATACAGACTTATAAGCCGTCATTTACCTTTTTTGGTTTCAGATACATAAGGCTTGACCAATTCCCCGGTGAAATTGATATAAACAATTTTACTGCTATTGCAGTTTATTCGGATATGAAAAGAACAGGTCATTTTGAGTGTTCAAATCCTTTGCTTAACAAATTTTACGAAAATGTAATATGGAGTCAGAAGGGTAATTTCCTTGATGTTCCGATGGATTGCCCACAACGCTCCGAGTGTCTTGGTTGGACGGGTGATGCACAAGTATTTGCGAGAACTGCAACTTATAATTTTGATACAAGTAAATTTTATAGAAAGTGGCTTCGTGATATGGCAGCCGATCAGGGTGAAAACGGATATATCCCGTTTGTAATACCTACACGTAATACCCCTGAGCATACCTGCGGTGCAGGATGGTCAGATACTGCTGTAATACTTCCATGGGAGGTTTATATGACCTATGGTGATAAAGAAGCGTTAAAAGAACAACTTCCTATGATGAAAAAATGGATTTCGTATATCACCACCCATACCACAGAACAATACTTGTGGACAGGCGGAGAGCATTTCGGTGACTGGCTTGACCTTGAGGCTCCTGATGGTTCATATAAGGGTGCCACAGACCATGATTTGCTTGCCTCGGCATTTTATGCGTACTCTACAAGCCTTGTAGTAAAAGCTTGTAAGGCAGTAGGAGAAGATGCAAGCGAGTTTGAACAGCTTCATGCAAATATAGTGAAGGCATTTAAAGCAAGATTTAACAGCTTTAAAACACAGACAGAGCATGTGCTTGCTCTTCATTTTGGACTGACAGACGAGCCCGAAAAGGTGGCTGCATCGCTTGCAAAGCTTATCGCTGATAATGGTTACGCATTAAAAACAGGATTTATGGGAACCCCTTATCTGCTTCATGCGTTAAGTGATAATGGTTACGAAGACGTTGCATATACACTTGTGTTAAGAGAAAACTATCCGTCGTGGTTGTATCCAGTAACAAAGGGTGCAACTACTGTTTGGGAGCATTGGGACGGCATCAAGCCTGACGGTAGCTTCTGGAGCAAGGATATGAACTCATTTAATCACTATTCGTACGGCAGTATGACAGACTGGCTGTATGGCACTGCTGCCGGAATACGCAGAGTTGAGGAATACCCCGGATTTGAGAAAATCGTTGTTGCACCGCACCCTGATAAGCGACTCGGATATCTGGAGGCATCTATTGAAACCAAATATGGTGTGATTCGCTCACGTTGGGAATATGTTGACGGAAACGTACGCTATGAAATTGATGTTCCGTCTCCTGCAACAATAATAATTGACGGTGAGTCACATCAGGTTGAAAAAGGAAGCTATGTTTTTTAGCACGTAAAATATTGATAATTGTAAAATCAAAGCAATTATTTGTAGTTTTTTACAGCTTACACAATATGTTTTACGCCTTATAGTAAAAAATGAAAGATTGAATTTAATTAATTGTATGTAATATAATTTTGGAAAAATTGCAAAGGAGTAGGTAGTATGTTAAGAAAACAAAAGTGTTTAAAGGTACTGGTAAGCTTTATACTTGTTGTTACATTGCTTGTAACACTGCTAACCGGTATCGGATTTGCTTCTGAGAAGCCATTGGTGGAAACAACGGATTATTCGTTGTTGCTTAATCGCCTTGGTATATCAGCAGTGGGGGATAGTGAATCACACATAACAAGGGGTGATTTTACCGTTATGGCTGTGCAGGCATCAGGTACAGCACTTGCTGAGGAAAAAGGATATTTTGAAGATGTAAGTGGTGAACAGGCTAAATATATTAATGCAGCTGCAGAATTTGGATATGTACGTGGTGAAGAAGATAAATGCTTTAACCCTGACCGTATCATCAGCTTTGCAGAGGCTTCAACAATTCTAAGACGAGTTCTTGGTTATGACAATGTTCATAACAGCGAAACCGCTTATACGCCTGAATATCTTCTTGCCACTGTTAATGCACAGCTTGCAGAGGGTGTAACTGCATCGGATAAGCTTACCTGCAAAGATGCTGCAACAATGATTTTTAATATGCTTAATTCAAAATATGTTAAATTCAGCGGTGTTGACCCGAATGGTGCAGCTATTTACACTGAAAGCAATAATACAATGCTTAACGAAAAGTATGATGTGTATATTTATGGCGGTGTGATTGAAGCTGTTAATGGTATTGCAGTTAACGGAGTTGCTCCCACTGACCGTGATTATATTGTGATTAATTCAAACAGATATCTTAATATGTACTATAACGATTACACACTTCTTGGTGCAAATGTAAGATATTACGTTAAGCGTGGCGCTGATGAGTCTGAGCTTTTGTTTATAGCAAAGGACAATTCAAACAAGCTTTTAATTAATATTCGCGATATCAACAGTGCAAAAGGTTTTGATTCAACTGACAGTGCGGCAGACAAGAAAAATCCTGTTGTTCGTTACACTGAAGAGGGTGCAAAAAAATACACAGAAATTGACATAGACCCCAAAGCTACAATTATTTTAAATGGTGAAAACTGTGTATCTGTTAAAAACAGCGACTTCACTGCAATGCCGGGTAAGGTAATGCTTATTGACGGTGACGGAAATTCAATTTTTGAAATTGTTATGATAGAGAAATATGTTTATTATCGTGTTTCATTGGTTGAACGTACAGTTAACAAGGTATTTGATAAAGATGGTAAGGAAGCAATCGACCTTGCATACTGTGACCGTGATAAATTTAAGGTTATAACAGACGGTCAGGAGGTTACTGGTGACGATATCGGCAACGGGGCTGTTCTGCAGGTAATGTGTTCTTATAAAGATGATGGAACAATTGATTACGATAAAGCAATTTGTATAGAAATTATTTCAAAGACAGTTACAGGTACAGTGACGATGCTTGAAGATACGGATGTTTTATATCTTGATAATGTTAAGTATTATGCATTGCCTGAGATAAGAGAAAAAACAAACGTTGGTGACACAACAACCTTCTATCTTGGATTTGATGATGTAATTATTGCTAATGATGCAATAAAACAAACGGACTCTCAGTTGTACGGATACCTTGTGGCGCGCGAAAGAGAGAACGGAATTTATGATGATTTAAGCTTTATGATATACAATTCTAAAAATGAAATGTTTGTAGCAGAGGCAGCAGACGATATACAATACACAGGTATGTATAACGGAACTTATGTTTCAAAGAGACATTTCAAGGCAGATAAGCTTTACGACCTTGTTACACCGAAACAGCTTATAATGTATAAGCTTAACGATGAAGGTAAGATTTCACTTATCGAGCTTGCTTATGATTATACAAACGCTGCTGACTATGACGGATACGACCCAGACAGATTTTCGCTCGAATGGTATGACAGAAACAACACACTTCATTCAACTTATATTAATGAAAGCTATAATGCAACATGGGATACAATGTATTTCTATGTAAGCACTGGAAGCACAGATGAGGATGATTTTGAAGTTGGCAGCTTTGCAAGATATGGTAACGGAACACGCACCGGTTCAACAAAGGTTTATGATGCAGACAGAACCTTAAGAGCTGGCGTAGTTGTGATTGAAGATGCAAATCTTGCAGAAATTGTAGATAAGAGCTTTTTTGACAGCAAGTATCCTACACTTATAACTGACAAGAAAATAGTTATGGATAAAGACGGAAATGAGGTTGTTGAATATACTGCCCACGAAAAGGCAGGAGGTGTTACATTAAGAGCGGCTAAAGAAAATTTAGAACCTCTTAACAATTATTTGGGCGTAACATCAGCAGGCACTATAACACGTTTTGAGGACCTTAAAGAAGGTGACATAATAAGCTATGAGAGAGATTTGCAGGGCAAGGTTTGTAAGTTTGTTGTATTAAATGAGTATGACCCGACTCACCAGAATACATATTACGAAGCCCGTTATAATGGCGATAAACCTAAGTACATAGGATATTATAACATTTCTTTAGGACATGTAACAAAGTTCTCTGAAAACAGTAACTTTATGCTTGATTGTTCTGAAACAAGAAGATATGCATATACATTCCAGCCTATTTTCTTCTATATATATAATACCAGAACAAGTGAAGTAAATTATGTTGCAAGAACAGTTACATATCTTGACGAAGGTGATTACGTGTTTGTAAATTCAATTTATAACAGAATCAATTGTGTAATTCTTTACGTTAACGATTAATAGGGGGTATCGTAATGAAAAATATAAATATATTTTTGAAGCTGACACTTTTAACTGTAGCTTTATTATCTATACTGTGTGTAAGCGTAAGTGCAGCAGAGTTTATTTTGACAGATGATTTTGAAAAATATGATGCAGATTATGCTATGCCGACAGAAAAATATCACGTCGGCGGAACAAACAATGTATTTATTGAAAATCAACGTGACAATAAAATAGCAAAAATTACTTATAATCAAAAAGATGGAAAAGCAGGACGTATTCTTTATGAAATTACAGGGATACCTGAGAAAACTATTGTTTTAAGCTATGATTTTATGTTGGCTGATCCGGCTAATTCTGATGTAGAGTTGTTTCGTGTTGAAAACACTAATGGTAAAATAGAAGCATTTAAGATTTTTACCAGCGGAAATGTTGTGTATGTAAAAGATACAAATACCAGGTTAATCAGCAATGTAGAAGCTGATAAATGGTATAATATACAGTTGTATATTGACTTTACAAATAAAAATTTCGATGTACGTAGTGGTGAAAATGTTTTTGAAGATCTGCCGTTTACTGTTAATGTTGATAATATAGATCGTCTGTTATCAATAATGAATAAAAAGAACAATGCACTGTATGTTGATAATATTGATGTGGCTTACCTTGATGGTACACCTGCTGAAACAGCAATTTTTGAAGCAAAAGCACTTTATGTATCTGCAAATACAGGTTATGCTGATGGTCAGTATCCTCAAAGCGCAGTTGAAAGACTTAAGGATATATATAATGAAGCATATAAAAAGTTTGTGGCCGGAGATGAATCTGACGAATTGGCAGCATCGCTTAATGATGCAATAGAGGTATTTAAAAACAGTCGTATAGACGTAAGTTCTGTTGATGCAACACCGAATCACATAATGGTAACTGCAGATGATATTTTGATGGTCGGAAATGAAGGACTTACATATGACCTTAATGAAAAAATCAGCTTATGCGATAAAGCAGGAAATATTATAGATGAACAGCTTACATATACTGTTGAATCACCTGTTGATGGTGTTACGGTTGTTGACGGAATTATAAATGCAGTTCATGGTTCAACAGGTTATTTAAAGATTAAGGCAGAATCTTCTTCTGGAATTTATACAAGATTTGAAACAAGAATTGTGTCTTACGGCACAATAACAATAACTGAATGTATCGCCTATGACAGAGCCATTAGTGTTAAGGGTACAATCAACAAAAGCAACGAGTTCCCGATTACAGTTACAATAAAACCAAGAAGTTTGGTATATACTCAATCTGACGCATACTTTGAAGATACATTTGAATTTACAGCAGAGTATAACAGCACCAGACCTCCTGTTAGTGCCGAATTTACTTTAAAATTCGAGGGTAATGATATATATACATTTGAAAAAACATATCAGTTCTATGGTGATGGTTGGCGTGATGCAGCAATTGCTGAATTTAACGCAGCAGAAAATGATGCTACAGCAACAGGCATTAAGGCGTTGCTTGAAAAGTATAATTTTGAACTCAATATCAGCAAAACACTTTGGGATACATATTCAGATGCTATAATTTCATATGTTTATAAGTCAAAGACATTTGCAGATTATGATGCTTTAAAAACAGCTATCAAAGAAATTGAGTATATTATAGCTCATAAAGATGCTTCAAGAGAAAATATTGAAGAAGTATTAGCTGATAATATGGATGTGCTTGTGGCAAACGGATTTAACAAGGCTGCATTTGATTCATTGACAGCTACAAATAAAACGCAATTCTATCTTAATGCATTGGATGTTGCAATTGATTTGCAAACAACAACAGTGGCAGGTATTTGCACACAGCTAAATGAAATGGTTGACGCATTGAATACTCCTGCTGTAAGACCGAACAGACCTGTAACAGGCGGTGGCTCCGGCGGTTCAGGCGGTGGCGGTGGTTCAAGCTATGTGCCTAAATACGAGATTTCACCTGTCGCAACCGAAAAGCCTGTAACTGTTGAGCCTGAAACAGAAAAAGAAGAATTGCCTGAAACAGAAGCATTTGCAGATATTGCTGATGCTGAGTGGGCAAAAGATGCACTTATGTATATGAAGGCAAAGGACATAATGGTTGGATATAATAATGAAGTAAGACCGAACGACAACGTAACACGCGGAGAATGTGCAAAAATCCTTGTTGTTGCTTTTGGTCTTGAGCTTGAAGGCGAAGGCAGAACATTCGCAGATTCAGCTGATGCATGGTGGGCACCATATGCTTCAATTGCATCAACAAACAATGTTGTAAATGGTTATGAGGACGGAAGCTTTGGCGGTGACGATATTATCACACGTGAAATGCTAGCAACAATGATTGACAGAATTATAACTGCAAAAGGCATTGAGTTATATGACAAAAACACTGACAGCAGCTTTGCGGATAACGAAGAAATATCTGACTATGCTGCAGAGGCTGTTGCTAAGCTTTACAAAAAAGGTATTATAAACGGAGTTGGAAACAACTTGTTTGCACCAAAGCTTGCGGTTACAAGAGCTGAGGCTGCCAAAATGGTTTACAGCGTATTGACAGAAAAATAAATCTATGCAGTAAATGGGGAAATAATATGAATAAGTATATTAAGCTTATTGTACTGTTATTAACACTTATATTTGCTGTACCGTGTGTTGTAAATGCACTTGATATTAATATTACGGTTGAAGAACAAAACGGCATTGAAGTAAAAGATTATTTCTTCCGCAGAGGAGTGCCGTTGGAAAAAGGTTGTTTGTATTCGGCAGACGATATTTGCCTTACGGAAAATGGTGAAGAAATCACATCATCTGCCGAAGTATTGCAAAAGCATCCTGATGGAAGCATAAGCTGGTTGCTTATATCTGCAAATGTTGATTTGCAGCCAAATGAAATTAAAAATCTGGTTATAAGCAACGGCAAAACAAAAACATCAACAACGCAGGTTACAAGACAGGATTCAAAAATTACAGTTAAATCAAAGCATATTGAAGTAACTGCAGGAAGTAACGGTATTGAAAGCCTGTACTATGATAACAAGCAGATGCTAAACAGCAGTATTAATGTTTTTGCAAATGTTGACCAAACAGTAAGCTATTTGAATTCAACTGATATTTCGGTGCTTAAGCATACTGAAAGCTATGTTAAACTAAAGCTTAAGGGTAATATTAATGATAAGCTTGAAGGTGAAATGTACATAACAGTTGCTGATGGTGCAGAAAAATTTGAAGTTGAATACAGGATAATTGCAAAGGATAATGTTGATGTTCTTCAGACCGGCTTGAAAATAGGTGCAGCATATAAGGAAACCGGAATAATTATAAATAATGATTGTCTTGAGCTTGGTGCAATGCAGCTTGTATCTTACGATAACACGCGTTTTCGAGGGGCTGCTTCTGATGCACAAAAGACAGGATATATAATAAATGGAAATGAAATTCTGCATTCACCGCTGATAAACGGCAGAACAAAGCTGTTTTACGACGGTGTGGCAAGAACTAACCATATTTATTTTACATTTTCAAATGATTGTGACTCGTGGGATAAAACATTGGTTTTAATGCCAAAGGTTAACATCCCGCCAAAGCAGTTCGTTAAAGCAGGGCAGATTAAATCTGCCGATACGGGTGCATTGGTTGATGATGCAATCAACACACTAAAGTTTTCATATAAGAGAAGAAACGGAAGATTTGAAGCAGGTGCGATTTCACGTGTTATAAACCCTATTTATGGATTGACAGACAGTTATGATTCACAGGCGGGTGAGGTTGCATATAATATGGGACTTGCGTATATGCAAACGGGCGATGCTGAGATTTACCGTTACGTAGACGAGTGTGTTGAAGCGAGAGCGGATATTGTTATATATAAAGGAAAGTATCCTGAGGTTTATGGTGAAGCACGAACAAGAATGGGGCAGTTTACCAATGATGCGGCATTTAGCGGTCACGCATATTATGGCGACCAGAGTGCATTATATATGGGATATATTCTTACAGGAAACGAATATGTTGGTGAAATATATAAGGCATCTATGGAGCATGACATTAAGTATATGTATGATGTAACTGCTTGCGGAACATATGTTCCACGCACGTGGGCATGGTCAAGAGATGCTTCATCCAAGCCTAAGTATCTTACATATTACGAAAGCCGTGGTGGCATAAGGGCAAGAGCAATGTATCTTGCATACTTGCATTTTGGTGACGAGCGTTATTTAAAGGCAGCACGAGAAATTGTACAGTGGATGGCAAACGTTCAGCTTGAAAATGGTTCGTTCCTACAGGCAACTTATAACAATGGCATTCCTTTGATGCAGGCAGGGCAGACGCAGTATCCAAATAAAGATTACATATCACTTTATGGTATTCGAGGCGTTAGCCAGATACTTGAGTTTGATGAAACAGAAGCCCTTGCAAAAGAAGTTACGCTTAAATTTGCAGACTATATATGTCTGCAGAATGAAACATTTGGTCCCGGTATCTGGTATCCTAATGGTGACGTTAATGTGTATGCAGTAAATGAGAATGATACACGAGGCAAATCACCAATGACAGATATACTTGCAGTTGACCTTTTGTGTACTGCATTTGAGGTTACTGGTGAAGAAAGATACCTTAAAAACATACTTTCGCTTCTTGAAAGCTATATGTGCACAGCAACAGGTGGCTTTAGCTTCTGGTACACAGCGTTGGAAAATACGCCGTGGGTTGTGTCAGACGAGGTGGATTCTTCACGTTGTTCAAGCTTATTTAAATCGTCAGATAATATTATAACAATCATCCAGAACAATAAGCAAAAAGCTATTGAATTAGGATATGAAAATGTTGTTGCAGTATTTGATGCCGATGCAAAAAAATGCAGTAATGCAGAAATCTTGAATTACAGTTACCCAGAGGTAACGCAAAATATATTTGAAAATGATGACATCAAGGTGTTTTTTGCAGCAAATAATTTTGCACCGTTAAGCGGTGACTGGGAGAAAAATCTGAGGTTTGTATTTGACGATAACAGATTATGGCAGGGTGAGAAAAATGTTGTTGACGATGCTTACAGCGTTACCCTTGCAAAATATACAAAGCAGTATGATACATTAACAGCAATACAACGTCCTGTATATGTAGACGAAGTATCCGGAACATCAAATATATGGATAACAGATTACAGTGCTGATAAAATAGAACTTTTATACAGCGGTACAGGAGAGCTTGGCTTAAGAATAATGAACGGACTGTTTGAAATTCGTGATAATTCAGGCTACTCCATACAAACACAAAAAACAAGCAAGGGAGTAAGAGTTGTAATCACAAAGGGTGGCGAAAAACACTCTTGCAACGGAGCTTTGTATTTAAGACTTTCAAAAGACGGCAACCTGATTGAAAATGTTGGGCTTGATGCTTTAAAAGGAACAAGTCTGGCAGATGCTTCGGCTGACACGCAGCTTACTGCTGAGCAGCTTAAAGCAATTATATATGAAAGCTTTGGTATGAATATCAGTCTTTCAAGCCCTGTATGGAATGAATTTGCTCCTGCGCTTGCAGGTGTGACTGAGCTTTATGGAATGAACGCTTTTAAAAAGTCAGGCGTTAAGTCAATAACTGCAATTACTCCAAAAGCAGATGTTACAGACGAGCAGGCAGTACAGCTTGCAGCAGAAGTGATAAATGTTGAGTATGATGGTGATAAGCTGCAGTCAGATGTGTTTTTGGCTGAAAAGTCGTTGTATGACTGTACGGTGTCGTGGAAGTCAGATAATGAAAAGGTGCTGACTTCAAAAGGTGTTCTTAACAGAAACAATATTGATTGTGACAGTGTAACACTTACTGCAACAATTAAAAAGAATAATGCTTCTGTTACCAAAAGTTTTGTAATTCCTCTTGTCCCAAAAGAGGTAGTGTTACAAAAGCCTTCATCTAACATAACCGAAACAGCGTTTTCGTTAATTCCGCAGTATGGAACAGCTGAAATTACTTTCAGTTGTACACCGAAAAGGGATAACATTGACGGAATTATAGTTATAGGTGACTCTGATTACCCATCTGATTCGCTGGCAAATGTTTCATATATGATAAGATTTGCCCCAAAAGGATATATTGATGCGGTTAACGATTACAACTCAAGTATGGTTAACAAGGTTTACTATGAGGCAGGTAAAAAATACACCTTCAGAGTGATAATGAGAATGAATGAAGGCACTTATGATGCTTATGTAGCTCCTGAGGGTGGCACGGAAACTCTTATTGCAAAGAATTACACGCCTCGTAATACAGGTAATACTGTTAAAAAAGCAGATGTTATGTGGCTTTGGACATCGTCACTTGATTCATACGAGCTCGATTATTGTTCGCATTATCAATACAAAAAAACTGCTGTTAAAAACAATTATTTATATGATGAATATAACCTGATGTTTGGTAAGTATAACGTTGATAATTCATTAAGTATTCCTGAAAATTCAGGCTTTGTACATACTAAATGTGGTGTGAGTCATAAAATTGGTGATGTGAATGTTTATTTTGCAGGTGCAGGAATATCAACAGCTGTTGATGCACTGAAAGCTGCAAGGCTTGTTGATTGGGGATATTATGGTAACGAACAGGTTACTGCCGGCGATATAGCAAGGATATTATCGGCTAAGCAATGCTTTGATAATACAAAAGAAATTACCACATCAATTCCCGGAATAACGGAATTATACGGCGATGATTTTAATGGTTGCAGCGGTGATTATGTGTATAAGCCCAATATAGCAGGACAAAGCTTTGCGGGGCTTGAATTGTTACCTTCTGCTACAAGACCTGTTGGTGCAACAATAAGTGCAGAAAATCAGAGGGTTGAGTTTGGCAGTGATGATGTGGAAACATTACTGCTTCACAGATGTGAAAGCGGACAGGAATTAACAGAGTCTTTTGTGGTTGAATTTGATTATTGCCAGACAGTTATTGGGGATAACAACATCAATACACTTTATAAATGTACTGACAGAGATGGAAAAATGTACGGTGTATGGCTTACTTCTAAAGGCGGTTATTTGACGGTATATAATGAAACCACAGAAAGAAGACTTTGCAAGCTGGAGGAAAACAGATTATATAATTTTAAAATTTACGTTGATCCTATTATAAAAGAATTCAGTGTTTATATTGATGGCAAATGTTTTGCTGATCATTTTAAATTACAATCTGACTTGTCTTCAATCGGCAGACTGTTTTGGGTGTCGTGCCCTGCAGGAACATCTCGTTTTTATATTGACAACTTCAGTATTTATAAAGACACAAGAGAAGATGTGTTGTTTAGTCTTTGTAAAGAAATGAAAAATCTGGTTGTGGCATCTGATACAATCAGCTTGCCGACTTCTGAAAATGATGGTGTGCATATTGATTGGTCAAGTATGAACAGCAGTATTATTGATACTGCCACAGGTAAGGTGACGCGTGGTGATGAGGATGTTACTGTAATACTTACTGCAACTGTAGTTGATGATGAGTGGGTGTTGGAAAAATCATTGGATTTTGAAGTGGTTGTTAAACAACGTGCCGAAACGATAGATGTTTTTGCTGCGGCGGATTTTAACAAAACAACATCTGTGGCAAGAGGAGAATTTGTTGATAATAATCTTCTTTCAGTATCATCAAATGGTGCAGTGGTTGATTCAGGCAGATTAAAGATTGATAAATCGGCATCGTCTTTAAGATCTGCAAATCTATATATGGATTACAACGTTAAAAACAACCCGGCGGTTGTTACGGTTGAATTTGATTTTATGACAGAAACAGCTCAGGCTATAAGCACTGTGTTTTCAATGTCAGGTATGGTAAATGATACTGGATATTTAAATGCAGTTCAGCTTACGAGTGATACCAAAAACATCTATTATGTCAAAGGACTGGATGGAGGCGGTGTACAGCGAACTGTGCTGATTAATAATTACAAGCCTGAAGTTTGGTATAAATTCAAATTAATTGTTGATGAAACCACAAAGACTTATGACGTGTATGAAAACGGCGTGTGTCTGGCAGAAAACATTAAGTTCTGTCCGGAAGTTGGTTCAACGCCTCCGTCACGTGTTACAAGACCGTTTATGACGGACAGTGGTTCAAATGTGACAAAAGCATATTATATTGATAATTTTGTTGTATATAATTATACGGATGGGCCAATAGGAACGACCGTAACATATGACAGTACAACAAAAAAGGTAACAGGCAGTACGCTTCGTTCTGGAAAGCTTTCAGGTTACGAAGCACCAATGCTGGTTTTGGCTATATATAATAATGAAACATTGGTTGAAACGAAAAAAGGAACAATTGATGGTGATTATTATAAGGCAGATATATCTGTAAAAGCATATGCACCGGGTGTTTATAAGGCAAGAGCGTTCTTGTTTGAGAATGAAGAACTAAGCCCCTTGTGCCTGGTGGCAGATAAAGAATTTACAGTGTATTAAAATTAATCAGAAAATGAGGAAAACTATATGAAACGATTAAGAGTATTAAGCTTTATAACAGTAATTGTTATGATTATGTCGCTTATTCCTTGTGTTATGGCGGCGGATGAAAATTACACCATACCATTTACAGTTAAAGAACAAAACGGTGTTGCTGTTAAAGATTATTTCTTTCGCAGAGGTATTCCGATTGAAAAGGGTGCGTTGCATTCTGTAGATACACTTTGTGTTATGGAAAACGGAGAGCCTATAGTATCTGATGTTGAGGTGACATCAAGACATCTTGACGGAAGTATCAGCTGGATACTTGTTTCGGCTAAGGTAGACTTAAAGCCTAACGAGTTAAAAAAGCTTGAGGTTGCTCCTGGCACACCTAAAAAAGGTAAGATTACTATTAAAGAAAACAAAGGAAATATAACTGTAAAATCACCTGTAATGGAATTTGTTGTAGGTCTTGATGGTGTAACAAGCCTTAAATACAAGGGTGTTGAGCAGTTAACAACAGGAAATATCAACGTTTTTGCTATGTTTAGCAATAATCCTGAAACATATAGATTAAAGGCAACAGACATCAGCGTTTTAAAGCATACTGACAGCTATGTGAGAATTAAGCTAAAGGGTAATGTTGGACCAGAGCTTGATGGTGAAATGATTGTTACTCTTGTTGAAGATTCCGAAAAAATAGAAATAGAGCATCGAGTTATTTCAATGCATAATGTATATCTGTTTTCAACAGGTATAGAAATAGGAAGTAAGTACCCCGGAGATAAGGCGGCAGATACTATTGTAGCATCTGATTGTCTTGATATGGGACCGATGAATTTTATTTCTTATGACAATACAAGATTCCGTGGCGGAGCATCTGCGGCAGATGCTACAGGTTATTTGATTTGTGAAAACAGTGTAAAGCACATTCCAATCGTACACAATCGTGAGTTCCTGTACCGTGACGGTGTTTCAAGAACAGCACATCTTTACATAAGCTTTTCAAATGATGCTAAGGAATGGGATAAAACCTATGAGCTTCTTCCTGATGTAGGTATTTCGCCTGAACAGTACGTAAAAGCAGGTTTTATAAGAAACTATGAAACAGGTGCGGTTGTTGACGATGCAATTGAAAGCTTTAAATTTGCATATTCAAAAAGACTTGGTACATTTGACTGCGGAACAATTCCTCGTGTTATAAATTCAAGGACAAAGGTAATTGACGGTGCTGATTCTTGTGCAGGTGAGGTTGGATATAACGTTGGGCTTGCATATATGTACACGGGTGATGATGAGCTTTACAGATTCGTTGATGAGTGCGTTGAGGAACGTGCAGACATTGTTGTATATAAAGGAAGATATCCCGAAATATATGGTGCTCAAAGAACAAGAATGGGCTCATTCTCACATGATGCAGCATTTAAAGAGCATCCGTATTATGGTGATCAGGGTGCATTGTTTTTAGGATATATGCTTACAGGTAACGAATTTGTTGGTGAAATGTATGATGCATCAATACAGCACGATATTGAATATATGTACAATAAAGAAACGTGCGGCGGATATGTGCCGCAGGCTTGGGCATGGTTTTCAAGCCCTGATAATCATCCAAGATACCTTGAGTATCAGGAAATCCGCGGTGCAATAAGAATACGCTCAATGTATCAGGCATACCTTCATTATCATGATAAAAAGTATTTGCAGGCAGCGCGTGATATGATTTTAGGATATGCAAATACACAGTGGCCTGACGGTTCGTTTATTCAGGCTACATATGATGACGGCAGACCATTTACTCAGGAAGGTCAGGTTCAGTATCCTAATAAGGACTACATTTCGTTGTATGGCTTGCGTGGTATGGCACAGGTTTTGGAATTCGACCCGAATGAAACACTGGCACGTGAAACGGTATTAAAATATGCTGACTATCTGTGTTATTCAAACGAAACCTTTGGTCAGGGACTATGGTATCCAAATGGTGACGTTAACGTGTATGCAACAAATGAAAATGATACACGTGGTAAATCACCGATGACAGATATTCTTGCAGTTGATATTATGGCAACAGCGTTTGAAATAACAAACAATGAACGATATTTAGAGAATATGTGTTCGCTGCTTGAAAGCTTTTTGTGTGGCTCTACCAACGGTCTTGCATTTTGGTACACTCCGCTTGAGGGTACACCGTGGGTTGTTGGCGAGGAGGTTGACGCAACAAGATGCTCAAGTATCTTTAAATCATCTGATAATATTTCAGCTATAGTAAGCGAAAACAGACAAAAAATTATTGATATGGGCTATGAGAATATATCAGTTGTATTTACAGGTGATGCGTTTAAGTGCGAGGAAGCAAAGCTTGAAAAATATAAATGGCCTGAGGTAACGCAGTGTACATATCAGGCAGGTGATACAAAGGCGTTTTTTGCAGCAAACAATTACGCACCCGATACATTGGATTATGAAAAATATCTTAAATTCACATTTGATGAGAACAGATTATGGGAAGGCGAAAAGAACATAGTTAATAATCCGTATAGCGTAAATGTTGAAAAATTCACAAAACAGTATGATTTTGTAATGGCAGTACAGCGTCCGATTTATGTTGATGAAATTGTCGGCGAGGCTGAAATATATGTAAATGCTTACGATGAAGAAAAAATCGAGGTTGAATACAAAGGCGATTGTGAGCTTGGGTTAAGATTTGAAAGCGGACGTTTTGAAATTAAGGACGGAGAGAAATATTCAGTAACTGTTGACGGCGGAAAAATCGGCAGAAAAGTAACCATTACAAAAGGCGGGAATATTTCTCCTGTTAATGGAAGCCTTTATGTAAAGCTTGACAGACACGGAAAGAAGCTTGATGTTGTTGGAAAGTCAGCACTTGAAGGCACAGGTGTTTCCGGTAATTTAGATACTGCACTTACTTCACAACAGCTTGAAAAGGTTGTTAAAGACGTATTAAATCAGGAAATTGATTTAAAATCAGAAAAGCCTACATGGAATGAATTTGCTCCTGAAATTATAGGTGCTTTCAAAAACTCAGGTAACGATGTGTTTGAAATGGCAGGTATGACAACTGCGATTGCGGTTAAGCCTGAAGAAAACATTTCTGATGAAGAGGCAGTTAAACGTGCCGCAAACACAATAAATATTGAGTATGAAGGCGATGAGCTTTGCTCTGATTTGCTTCTTGCAAAGGAGACAATCCATGGTTGCAAGGTTGAATGGACTTCCTCAAACGAAAACGTACTTACAACAGACGGATTGCTTATAAGAAATAATATAGACTGTGATAAGATAACTTTAACGGCTAAGATTTCAAAGAATGATGCCTCTGTTGTAAAAACCTTTGAAATTCCGATTAAGCAAAAGGAACCCATTTCACATTGGTCATCTGCGGATATTTTAAAAACAGGCTTCCCGCTTATAAGACAGGACGAAACCTGTGAAGTAACCTTTACATGTATTCCGCATCAGAATAACATTGACGGAATTATGGTACTTGGTGACTCCAGTTATCCCGCTACATCATTAAGATATACACCATATATGATTCGTATGAACATGGATGGTTACATTGATTGCGTTAACTATTACTGGACAGAGTATAAGAATAAGGTTTACTATGAAGCAGGTAAAAAGTACACATTCAGAGTGGTTGTACATATTGCTGATGGAACTTATGATTGTTGGGTAACTCCTGAAGGCACGGATAAGGAAATACTGCTCGCAGAAGGCTTTACGCCAAGATATACAGCACCGCTGCCGAAGAAAATTGACATCATGTGGCTTTGGACATCGTCATTCCAAACTTATGAGATTGTAGATTGTTCGCTGTACGAGTATAAAAAGTTAGAGCCTAAAATGATTAATCTATTTGATGAAAACAACTTGATGTTTGGTAAGTATAACACAACAGGCAACGTCGTAATTCCTGATTTATCTGATAGTGGTAACTTGATGAACTGGACGAAGGCAGTAAGCTCTGTTAAGGAAAACGGCGGCTCGGTTGAAGTGTATATAGGAGAAGAAAGCAAAAAGACAGAAGAGTTTACAATTATTGAGGCGTTAAAACAGGCAAGGATTATGGACAGAACAAAAACAGGAAGCGATAAAGTAACTGCATCGGATATTGCAAGAATTATAAATGTGTTAAATACAATCGAGGTGGCAGAATGAAAAACAAAGCAATAGCAACTGGAAAAAGCTTGTGTGACACAATGATGAGAAGATATGACGCTCCGGAACTACCTCCGGAGCAGTGCTTCCTTTATCATCAGGGCGTATTCTTATCAGGAATGTTAAATATTTACAAGCTTTGTAATGAAGATAAGTATTTTAACTATGTAAAAAAATGGGTTGACTCAATAATTGATGAGAACGGCGATATTTTAGAGTATGATTATGAAAATCCCGAGGTTATTCAACCCGGGTATGACAAAAGAAGTATTGATCATATTCAGCCCGGAATTCTTTTGTACAGATTGTACGAAAAAACAAATGATGAAAGATACAAAAAGGCACTTGGAACTTTGATGGAAAGACTTAAAACCTGGCCTAAAAACAAAGCAGGCGGCTTCTGGCACAAGGAATGTCATCCATATCAGATGTGGCTTGATTCGCTTTATATGGGTGGCCCTATTCGTGCTGAATACGCAAAATTCAGCGGAGAACAATGGTGGCTTGATGAAGCAATAGACCAGATTTATATAATGTATGAAAACATATACGATAAAAATTCAGGTTTGATGCTTCACGCATGGGACGAGTCGAAGCAAGAAAGTTGGGCAGATGATGAAACCGGATTGTCTGAAGAAGTGTGGGGCAGAGCTTTAGGCTGGTATGTATATGCAATTACTGACATTTTAAGCTTTACTCCTGAAAATCATCCAAAGCGTGCAGGCGTTGTGGAAATAGAGCAAAAGCTATTGAGCAATCTTATGAAATACCGTGACGATAAGTCAAAAATGTGGTATCAGGTTGTGCCAAAGGGTGATTGCGAGGGCAACTGGATTGAAACCTCATGCAGCTGCTTATTCACAGGAGCAATAGCAAAAGCTGTTGAACTTGGAGTAATTGGTGATGAATACAAGGCTTTTGTTAACGAAAGCTTTGAAGGAATAGTTTCAAGGCTTGGCAGAAACGGTGATGACTTATCTGTCGATGGTGTATGCATAGGAACAAGCGTATGCAATTATCAGCAATATATCGAAAGACCAACCTGTTCAAACGATTTACATGGTGTTGGAGCATTCCTGCTGATGTGTGCAGCAGTGGCAAACATTAATTAGTTTGTAATTTAAATTAAAATAAATTATAAAAGAAAGAAGGAGTAGAAATGAAAAACAATTTAAAAAGAGCTATGCTTCTTATGATGGCACTTGTTATGCTTGTAACAATGGCAGGCTGCGGTGGCAAAGATGAAGAAGTAACAACAGTTGCAGAGGGTGAAATGCCTGAAAAACTATCAGTCTGGGCATCATTAGGAACACTTGCGGCTCAGGCAGGTGCTGAGGACAGAGGAGACATTCTTGCTTATCAGCTTATCGAGGAAAAAACCGGTGTTGAAGTTGAGTGGATTTGTCCTTCCGAGATGGCTGCACAGGAACAGTTTAACCTTTTGGTTGCTTCAGGTGAATATCCCGATGTAATCAACCATTTCTGGGGCAGCATTGACGGCGGTGCTCAGCAATATGTAGATGATGGTGTTATAGTACCAATTTCTGATTACATGGATAATATGCCTAACCTAACAAAGTTTAAAGGTGAAAGACCTGACATCGTAAAACAGATTACTGATGCAGAAGACCAGATATTGTATGCACCTACATTGAGAAAAGATGATGAGCTTACAGTTTTTGTCGGACCTGCTATCAGACAGGATTGGCTTGATAAATTAGGTCTTAAAATGCCTACAAATACAGACGAGCTTTACGAAGTGTTAAAGGCATTTAAAACTCAGGACCCCAACGGCAATGGAAAAGCTGACGAAATTCCATTTACGGGAATTCTTGCAGAGTACAATGCATTTGGTGTAGGTAACATTTTGTGGGCATTCGGTACACACTACGATTTTTATGTAAAAGACGGAAAAGTTGTTTATGGTTTCTTAGAGGATGAAATGAAGGAAGGACTTGCTTACCTTAATAAGCTTTACGATGAGGGTCTTTTAGATCCTGACTACTTAATTAATGACCAGGAAAAATACGACAGCAAGATTATGAATGACAAATCTGGTTTCTATTATGCAATACAGCCAAGTAAGTATTACAATAGTATGAATGACGGCACAAAGCATATAGTTGCTGTTCCGTACTTTGACGGTAAATGCTATAACACAATGTATAGCTCACATCTCGGCGGAGCAGGTGCTGCAATTACAACAGCAAACAAAAATCCTTCAGGCACAGCTAAATGGCTTGACTATTTCTACAGCGATGAAGCTACAATTATTACAAACTTCGGTAAAGAAGGTATGACATATAATGTAGAAGACGGCAAGTATATTCTTGATAAAGAATATGTGTTTAATAACCCGAATGGCTTAGAAAGAAAAAATGTTTGTGCAATGAGCTTTATTGCAGCAACAACAGACTTTACAGGCTTCCAGCTATGGGATTATTACAGTCAGACATTAGAGCCGTGGGGCAAGGATGCCATTGAGATATGGAATGCTTCAGCAGACAGAACAGGTATATTACCAGCTCTTAGCTTTACATCTGAAGAAAACAGACTCCTTTCAAAATATATGAATGACATCAATACTTATGCTGTAGAGCTTCTTAACAACGTGATTGTTGGACGTGCAGAGGTTGATGAGCTTGAAAAGGGTAAAGAAATGCTTAAACAAATGCATATCGAAGAAGTGTTGAAGGTTTACAACGACGCTTATGCAAGATATATAAAATAATATCAGAGGGGTAGATACAATTATGCAGAATATGGCAACTACAAAATCTGCAAAACTTAATACAAATAAAAAACGCTTGTGGAAAAGAATAAAAGAACACAGGACCGTGTATCTGATATTTTTGCCGACACTACTGTTTTATCTGATATTTATGTATATTCCGATGTTTGGAAACATAATGGCGTTTCAGGATTACTCTGTGGCAAAAGGAATTTTTGGAAGCAGATTTGTAGGATTTGAAAACTTTATTGATTTTCTTACTAACTATAAGTTTTTTACGCTTCTTAGAAATACGCTTGTTCTCAATTTTTTGGGACTTGTTATATCATTCCCGGCTCCGATTATTCTTGCATTGCTTTTGAATGAAGTAAAAAGTCTTAAATTTAAAAAGTCGGTGCAGACAATTACATATATGCCATACTTCATTTCAAGCGTTGTTATGGTTGGTATGATTATGGTTTTCGTATCTAATGACGGTCTGATTAATAATATAAGAGGAATGTTCGGACTTGAGGCTGTGTCTTTTATGACTCAGCCCAAGTACTTCCCCTGGATATACACAATAAGCGACGTGTGGCAGACAATGGGATGGAACAGTATTATTTATATTGCCGCAATATCGTCTGTTGACCAGGAGCTTTACGAGGCAGCGCGAATTGATGGTGCAGGCAGATTTAAACAGGTGCTGCACGTTACATTGCCAGGTATTGCGACAACAATTATATTGCTTCTTATTATTCGTATCGGTCAGATGCTTTCAATTGGTTACGAAAAAATCATTCTTTTGTATAATCCTTCGATTTACGAAAGTGCAGACGTTATTTCAACATATGTTTACAGACGCGGTCTTATTGAAGGTGATTACAGTTATTCAACTGCAGTTTCAATGTTTAACTCAGTTTGTAACTTTATCTTATTGATGCTTGCAAATGGTGTCAGCAGAAAATTCTCAGGCGAGGGATTATGGTAGGTGATAGAATATGAAAATAAAAAAGAGTTTAGGTGAAAAGGTTTTTGATATTTTTAACGTGATATTTCTATCCGTTATTGTTATACTTACGCTGTACCCTTGCTATTATGTGCTCGTTGCATCGGTAAGTGACCCACTTAAAATATATGACGGGGGCGGTCTTTTATTGCTGCCGAGAGATTTCAGCATTGTAAGTTATATTGAGGTTGCAAAAAATTCTCAGCTGTGGATAGGTTACAGAAATACAATTTTTTATGTTGTTGCAGGTACACTTCTTAGTGTTTCACTAACAACATCAGCAGCTTTTTGTGCATCAAGACGTGACTTGCCGGGTAAAAATGTGATAATGTTTATGATATTGTTAACGATGTATTTTACAGGCGGACTTATTCCTACATATATGGTTGTTAAGAATTTAGGCTTGCTTGATACACCTTTTGCAATGATATTGCCACAGGCAGTAACAACTTATAACTTAATTATTACATTAAGTTATTTTAAGAGCATACCCGATTCGATGGAAGAGGCTGCAAAAATTGATGGTGCAGGTGCTTTCAGAACCTTTATTAACATTATGGTTCCGCTTGCAAAACCAATTATTGCAGTTATAAGCCTTTACTATGCAGTAGGTATCTGGAACAATTATTTCAGCGGTCTTATATATTTGAAGAAAAAGGCACTTTATCCGCTACAGCTTGTGTTGAGAGAAATATTGGTACAAAACAATACTGCTACATCACAGGCAGCTATGAGTGGTATGGGTGGCGATTCTGCAGCATATGCGGCAAATATTAAGTACGCGACAGTTGTTGTTTCAACAGTGCCGATTTTATGCGTGTATCCGTTTGTACAGAAATACTTTGTTAAAGGCGTTATGATTGGTGCAGTTAAGGGGTGATTTTGTGAAAGATACAATGCTTAAAACTGTATCGCCTGAGAGTGTTGGTATAAGCTCAAAGGCAATAAATGACTATATTGATTTTCTTGATAAACGAGGAGTTAATCTTCACAGCTTTTTGATGATTCGTCACGGTAAAATCTGTGCGGAAGGATATTACGGCTCATACACTGAGGATAAGCTGCAAAGAATGTACTCAATAAGCAAAACCTTTACATCTGCGGCAATTGGTCTTATGGTTGATGAAGGGAGAATTAAGCTTACAGATAAAATTGCTGATTACTTCCCTGAATATGTTCCTGAAAACCCGCATCCTGAAATTCTTAACATAACCATTGAGGATATGCTAAAAATGGCTTGTTCATTTTCTTGCGATGCAACCAATCCGGGAACTGTGCATAGTGACCAATCGAATGATTGGGTGCGTTCGTTCTTTGAGGCAAAGATTACCCACCCGTCAAACACAGGCTTTTTGTATGAAACTTCTGCATCTCATTTGATGGCAGCTTTGGTAGAAAAGCTAAGCGGTAAAAAGATGATGGAATATATGCGTGACAAGCTTTTTGACCCAATTGGTTTTTCAAAGGATGCGTGGTGCATTGAGGGTCCCGAGGGTTATTCGTGGGGCGGTTCAGGTGTAATGGCAACCTTGCGTGACCTTGCAAAATTTGCCCTTGTGTTTTTAAATAAAGGTAAGTTTAACGACCAGCAATTGATATCGGAGGATTACATATCAAAGGCCACAAGCAAACAGCTTGATTTGGACGTTTTCTACGGAACGCACTGGACAGATTATGGCTATCAGGTATGGATAATGAAGGATAAAGGCTTCTGCTTCAGGGGTATGGGGTCGCAGCACGCAATATGTATTCCCGAAAAGGATTTCATATTCTGCTGCACGGCGGATAATCAGTATTATCCGTTGCTTGACTTCTTAATATATGAGGAGCTTTTAAATCACCTTGTTCCGTCAATTACTGACGAGGTATTACCTGAAAACGAAGACTACAAAGCACTAAAAGAGAAATGTGCTAATCTTAAGCTTCAGGTACAAAGGGGAGAGTATACAAGTCCGTGGATGGATAAGGTTAATGGGGTTGTGTATAACCTTGAGGATAATCCAATGGAAATATCCAAAATATGCTTAAGCTTTGAAAAAGATAAAGGAAAGCTTGATTACACAACACCAAGGGGAGATAAAACAATTTACTTTGGATTTGGAAAACATGAGGAATACTTGTTCCCCGAAACGCATTACTTTGGAAAACGAATAAATAAGCCTTCAGGCGAAATGTACAGAGCTGTGTCATCAGCGGCATGGACTGACCCGCATAAGCTTGTAATACGTGTTAATACAATTGATGAGTATTTGGGAAACATAACAATGTCGTTCGGTTTTAAAGATGACAGCGTAGGAGTTATGATGAGAAAAAATGCAGAATGGTTTTTCAATGAATATCATGGCTATGCACTCGGTAAAAAGGAGGTGTAATGTATGAAATATTTAATATGCGGAGATTTTACATCTACCAAAAATAACACAGAGCTTTTCAAAAACAAAGAATGTGACATTCTTTTTGGAGATGTAAGGACGGTGTTTGATGAGGCAGACAGAGTCTTTGTAAACGTTGAATGTGCATTGACGGAGTCTGAAAACGCAATACCAAAATGGGGACCAAACATAAAAACTCCAAAAGAGGCAGCAGAGGTGTTAAAAACAGTCGGCGTAACAGATTGCGGCATCAGTAACAACCACATTTTCGACTATGGCTGCGAGGGTGCGTTGGATACAATGAAGGCACTAACTGAAGCAGGGCTTAATTACACAGGCTTTGGTATGAATTACGATGATGCAAGAAAAAATCTGTACTTCAAAACTCCTGAAGGTAAAAAGGTCGCGGTTATAGCAGTCAGCGACAGAGAATATTGCTACGCACTTGAGGATAGAATGGGTGCAAGAGCGTATGACGAGTATGATACAATGTTTGACATAATTGATGCTAAAAAGGAAGCAGACTTTGTAATCGTTGTATATCATGGTGGTAAGGAGTTCAGCAGATACCCGTCACCAAGACTTCGTAAGTCATGTCAGGCGATGGCAAAGCACGGGGCAGACGTTATTTTGTGTCAACATACTCATTGTGTTGGTTGTTATGAGAATTTTAACGGCTCACATATCCTTTACGGTCAGGGTAACTTCCATTTCGCCTGGGACAGAGATGATGACGGATGGAATGACGGACTGATGGTAATGGTAGAGCTTACGGATAAATGTGACGTAACATTTATACCTGTAGTAAAAAATAAGGTGGGCGTACAGCTTGCCAACGAACAAGAGAAAAAAGAAATCCTTGACGGATTTGAGAAGCGTAACAAACAGCTTGAAACAGACGAGTGGAAGCAAGGCTGGCACGATGTTTGTGAAGCACACAGAGAGATATATGAAGGCTCTGTAAAGAACACATGGCGCGAGGAGGAAAGCCCGAATTTTATTCAGCCATTTGCCCACTATATTGATTGTGAGGCACATCTGGATATATATCGTGAGCTATTTCCAACTTGGAATAAAACAAATGAAAAATAATTTGTATATAAAGGAGAATGTGTTATGAAAAAATTTATTAGTTTAATTTGCGTATTGGCAATTGCATTGTCAATGGTAACATTTGTTTCGGCTGACGGTACTGTTGCAAACAGTATAATTGATGAAAACTTTGATGATTGGACAACAATTGAAAAAGGTAATTACATTGGTCCATTTAAGGTTCATACAAATTTAGCAAATTTTGAGATTAAAGATGGTGCGTTAAAAACAGGTGCAACTGCATCAGCAGCAAGTGTTATATTATTGTTGGGTGATTCTGGTCATGGTAATCCTGCAACATATATCAAAGGAAAAGCTGTTATGGAATTCAAATTTAAGCAGGATGTTGTTGGTGAAGCAGGTCGTATGCTTCAAATTACAGATAGCTCAAGCGGTAATGGACCTAAGCTTGCAATAACAGGCGGCAGTCTGGTTACTTGGAATGGAGCCTCAATGAAAACAATTACAGCTGTAACTGCAGGCAAATGGTATAACGTTAAAATTATATTTGATGCAGCGAATGCTACATTTGATTTATATGTTGATGGTGTTCAGAAGGCGGATGATTATGGCTTCTATAATGAAAGCACATATAACGGAAGCATTTGCAGAATGATAGTTAATGTTAATGCAAACTGCCCTGCAGTATACTATGATGATATTAAGCTATACGAAGAACTTGCAGGTGTAACTGTTCTTGCTGATGAGAATTTCAACTCAATGGCAACAGGCAATAAGGTATCTTCAATTTCAGGTGGAAGCTTTACATCACCTTCATCAAATCGTAACACTGTTGAAACAATTGCAACAGGTGATAATGCAATCAAATTTGATTCATCAGCAAGCTTTGCAAATCTGATGTTAGAAAAGAACGGTAGCAAAAATAACACTGTTACTGACAATTATGTTGTAGAATTTAAGTGGAAAAAGGATACTGTTGATTCTACAACAAATAACCAGGCAACGAATGATGAATATATTTTTGCTGCTGCAGGTTATGATACAGACAATCAGTTTGGTACTGCATTCAAAATCCGTCTTCATAAAGATATGCCACTTGTACAGCATAAAGATGCAAACGGAACTGTAACAAATTATTGGCTATATGGCAATACAACTACAAAAATTAATGCAGGTCAGTGGTATAAATATAAGATTCATGTAAATATGGCAGCTAATACCTTTGATGTGTATATTGACGATAAATGTATGGCTCAGTCGTTGCCGTTTACTCCCGATACTGTAGGTGATAAATACAATGGTTTGATGCGTGTGTTTATGACACATTCAGGAAGTCAATACAAGGGTGTGTATTGGATTGATGACATTAAGATTTATGAGGACAACGGATTGGATGAATTATTAAATCTTAACGTAAGCA
>JAZNGX010000129.1:0-18646 GCA_045576675.1 Clostridia bacterium
CTTTAAATAAATGTCTGATTATTGTATAATATATGATGTGATTCAATAAATAAACAGGGAGATGATTGAATGAAAGAAAGAATTATGTCAGCAAGAGTGATGAAAGCAATTGTCACTTTTGTTGCAGCGATGCTTGTTGCATCAGTTGGATTAACTGCATTTGCAGCAGGACAGCTTTACGTCAATGAAGATTTTAATTGTACAACTTCAGAGTTTTTGAACAAGGGTTGGGTGCTTCCAAATGGTGTTGCTGATGGAGCGAGCATTGAAACACAAAACGGAAACCTTGTGTTTGACAGTGGAAATACAACAAGTACTCATATGGTCAGATATAGTGTTACACTTCCGCAGGAATATGTTGTAACGTGGAGATTTACTCCCAAAAATGACAAGGGCGGATTACGTGTGGTTACTTACGGAAACGGAGTAAGAATGTTTTTAACGTTGCTTGCTACAAGATCATCTGTGCGTGCAACAGACGGAACTTTTGTGGAAAGCAGTGTCGGTCATCAGGCAGGAAAGTGGTATACTTACACTGCAGTAATCAGCGGAACAAAAGCTGTTAAAATTTCAAGAACTGTAGATGGCGGTGCAGAGGAAGTGGTATTCGAAAATCAGCCTTTGCAAACAATGGGTGGCAACAGAGTTGATATGTTTATTGAAAATGGTGCTACTTCAGGTGCAACTGTTGATTATTTAAGAATTTATTCAGGCTTATGTTTGGGTGATGTTTCGTACAATGCACAGGAATTGGTTCCGGGAAATACATTGACAGCAAATGTTGCTATGTATAATGGTGACATTAATAATTCTGTAAGTGCTAAATTTGTTTGGGTAATTTATAATTCACGTTCAATGATGCAGGGCTTTAGTATGTTGCCTGTTGAGCTTGACGCAGGTGCTTCAAGAGATTGTGTGCTTAATCTTGACTTGCCGTCCACATTGCCTGACGGATGCTTTACTGAATTATATTTGTGGGATTCATTGATGGAGCCTATGACAGATTTGTCTGTTTTCCCAAATAATTAATATACATAAAGAGGTTAATAGAAATGACAAAAAGCAAAGCGATAGCTCAAAAAGATTTTGGTTATGTTCCGCTTCGCAAGAGAATGAAACGTTATCGTGCATATTACTTACTTGCACTACCGGGATTATTATATTTCCTCATTTGGCATTATCTTCCGATGGCAGGAATTATAATTGCATTCAAAGATGTCTCTCCATACGGTGGAGTGGCTCAGATTCTTAAAAGCGACTGGGTGGGACTTAAACATTTTACAAAGTTTTTTAGTTCTTATTATTTTTGGGACGTGCTTGGAAACACGCTTAACATAAGCATACAAAAGCTGGTGTTTGGTTTCCCTGCACCTATTATTCTGGCACTTTTGGTTAATGAAATAACTAACGATCGTTATAAAAAGGTGGTTCAGACTGTATCGTATCTGCCTCACTTTCTTTCAAGTGTTATAATGGCAGGTATGTTATACAACGTACTTTCAACAAATGGTGGGTTGGTAAATGAAATAATTAAGCTGTTTGGCGGAAAACCTGTGTTCTTTTTAGGTGAATCTGATTATTTTGTACCAACTTTGGTTGTATCATCAATATGGCAGGGTGTCGGCTGGGGTACTATAATTTACCTTGCAGCTATTACCGGAATTGACAGTCAGTTATATGAGGCTGCAAAAATTGACGGAGCAAATAAGCTCCAACAGATAATACATATAACATTACCGGGTGTGCTTGGTGTGGCAAGCATAATGCTTATTATGAATTTGGGTAATATTTTAAATGCCGGATTTGACCAGATATTGCTTTTATACTCTCCGGCAGTATATGATGTTGCTGATATTATTGACACTTATGTTTACCGAGAAGGTCTTATTAATATGAATTATTCATATTCATCAGCTGTAGGATTGTTTAAATCCGTAATCGGACTTATTCTTGTGCTGACAGTAAATGGTATTATCAAAAAAGCCGGTCAGACTGGTATATGGTAAGGAGGAATATGAGTGATGACAGAAAAAAAGAAGTTTGCTAACATATTAAAAAACGACAGAATATCACGTGGTGAACAATTGTTTTATATTTGCAATAATGTTTTTATGTTTATACTTATGCTGATATTCCTTGTTCCTTTTTGGTCTGTTTTTGCTTTGTCTTTTGTAAGCGAAGCAGAAATTGCCCGCCGTGGAAGTTTTATTTTGTTTCCAGAACAGTTTGACCTTACTGCTTATAAGATTTTGCTTTCTGAAGGTTCTGCTGTATGGAAGGCATACGGAAACACAATTTTTGTTGTAGTTGTAGGTACAGCAGTGAATTTGCTGCTTACAGTTACTCTGGCATATTCTATTTCAAAAAAAGGAATGCCAGGTCGTAGTATTATGACAATGATGATATTTATAACAATGCTTTTCAGCGGAGGCTTGATACCAAGCTTTTTGTTAAATAAATATATTGGTCTTATTGATAATTTATGGGTGCTGATATTGCCGAGTGCTATCAGTGCATGGAACACATTTATTATGCGTAACTTTTTTGCCGAGCTTCCTGAAAGTCTGGAAGAGGCGGCACACATAGACGGTGCATCAACGCTTAGGGTTTTATTTACAATTGTACTTCCTATAAGTCTACCGTCTATTATGACCATCGGACTATTCTATGCAGTTGGTCATTGGAATGCATGGTTCTCGGCAGCTATATATATAAACACAAAAGCCAAGCTGCCTGTGCAGAATGTTCTGCGTAATATGGTTGCGGCATCTTCAGTGGATGTTAACAGCGAGATGATGAATTCTGCTGTAAGCAAGCCGCCTGCGGAAACAATGAAGTCTGCAATGATTGTTGTAACCACATTACCAATTTTGTTTGTGTATCCCTTTATACAAAAATATTTTGTAAAAGGTGTAACAGTTGGTTCGGTTAAAGGTTGATAAAAAATAAGGAGTGATATAAAATGAAAAAACTATTAGCGGTTATTTTAGGTCTAATACTTATGTTAAGTGCAACAGGCTGCGGTAACGATGTTGCAGAAGAAACAGGCACAAGAGAATTATACATATTTATGAATAATGGTGCGGCTTCAGCAGGCTCATCAAGTAATGATGCGGATCTGGAATTGGTTCATCAGAATATTCTTGATGAAACAGGAATTGATTTAAAGCTTTTGAGTGCAGGTACTGGTGCTGAAAAGGAAAAACTAAACGTTTTACTTGCATCAGGCGAAAGAATAGATGTGTTTTGGGGAGCATGGCCGAATTATGCAAAGGATGATATTATAATCCCTATTGGCGATTTACTTGAAAAACATGGTAAGGATATCCTTGACGTGACAGAAAAAACAATGTGGCCTGCAGTAACTGACACTGAAGGAAACATATGGGGTATTCCGCGTAATCCTGCGTTGGCTGCTATGCCGACCTTTGTACGTACAGATTGGTTGGAAAAGTGTAGTCTTGAAGCACCAAAAACTCTTGACGATATTGAAAATGTATTAAAAACCTTCAAGGAAAAAGACCCTGCAGGTAATGGAAATACTATACCTCTTGTATTGCAGTATGCAGGTATCAAGAGAGGCTTGTCTGCAGCATTTACAGGTGTTGGCTATGGCCCGTGGGTAGATGTTAACGACGGCAACAAGGTTAAGCCGGCTGAATTGCATCCCGGTTACAGAAAAATGGTTGAAAAAGTTGCTGACTGGTATGCCAAGGGTTATATTGACCGCGAAGGCTTTGCGATAAAGCAACCTCAGATACGTGAGCAGATCAAGCAGAACAAGGTTGGTATGCATATGGAGTGGTATTCAAATATTACTTTGTTTGAGCCTGATTTGAATGCGAATTTCCCTGAAGCTCATTACGAGATTGTTGAGTGGGAAGGCCCTGCAGGACGTGCTGAAACTATAAATAAGCCATCACAGAATGCACTTCTTATCACAAAACAATGCAAAAATCCTGAAGATGTAATAAAGCTTGTGAACTGGGCACACCAGGATTTGGATAACTATTACACAATCCAGAATGGTGTTGAAGGTACTCACTGGGATTATGCAAATGAAGATAAAACATATATAGTAGAGCGTAATCCTGAAAAGAAAACTTACTTTAGCGATTACAACTTTGCTTTAGGTTGCATGGAATACAGGGTTGATCGTGACAATCCTAATGTAACAAGACATCAGCAATATCTGTTTGATGATATTTTAAACTATGACAGAGCTGTTAAGAGCTTGGATTTTGATATCTTTTTTGACTCAGAACTTTTGAAAGAAGATATTCCTACTTTGAGCGATATTAATCGTATGATGGAAGAAGAAATCATTAGATTCATTACAGGGGTACGTCCGATGTCTGACTGGGATAACTTTATTGATGATTTATATGAAATAGGAATGGATACTTATATCGAAGTTTATACAAGAGAATATAACAAATTATCAAAATAGGAGGATTTCTTGTATGAGGCATTTAAGAAAAGTTATTTTTTCTTTTGCTGTTGTTTTTCTGATGTGTTTGACTAACGCGTATGCATATGAACTTGAAGCAGAGCCGCTTGGTTATGGTGAAGTATATATAACAGGTAAATGTGCAGCTAAAACAAATGTTTCACTTATGCTTGCTCCGGCAGGTACTTCTTACGATGCATGTATGTCTGACCCGTCAGTAATTATGTTTTTGCGTCAGGTAAAAAGCGGAAATGACGGAAGCTTTGCTTTTTATGTGAAACTTGATATTTCAGAGGATACACCTGTGCAGGCATATGTAAACACTGCAGGTGGTAATCTTGATTCGTCCCTTTTATTTACAATAATGGCAGCTTCTGCATATCCTGATGATACGGGTTCAGCTGTTTTAAACGGTACACATCTTACTGTAAAAACAACCTCCTTGTCAGGCTATAGAAACAAAAAGGCAGCTGTTGCTGTGATTCGTGATGGTAAAGACTTTGACACAGCAGAAGCTTCTGATTTTGCAGCGTTTGCACAGATTCTTACAGGTGAAAACGGCGAAATAAATATAATTTTACCACTTAATACTTTGTTCTATCAGAGCGGAGACTATATGGTATATATAAAAGAGGAAGGTCAGAACGTTATACGTTATCCTGTCACCTTATATGGTGCTGACGTATTAGGCACTACTTTAGCACAGATTAATGCTGCGAATGAAGAAACTATGCTTGATGCTCTTGTTGCTGCTGCAGGCCCGCTTGGTCATGACGAAATACTAAGCTTTTCTATGGCTGATAATGTGGCAAAGATAGTTGCTGCAAAAAAACCTTTTGCGTCATTCGACGACGTTGTTCTGTGCGTAGAACAGGCTTACGAAGAAGTTAATACTTTGCGTTTACTCTTAATTGATATTAATGCAGCTGCATCAGCACGCAGATGGGCTGATATTGAAGTTATTATTAAAGATACCTATGCTTCAATGATAAATGCAGACTTAAGCAAGCTTAATGAAATTAAAGATACAAAAGCATTTTTCCTTGAAATGTGTTCAAAAACTTATACATCTTTAAAAGACATACTTGATGCATATGATGCGGCATATAATGCTTGCAAGAATCAAGGTAACTCACCCGTAGTTAACAGACCCGCCGGCGTTGGTGGCGGAGGCGGCGGAGGCGGATTTTCTGCCGGCAATGTATCGTCTTCAATGACTACTGACGTTGTTAAAGCTCCTGCGACTCCGGAGCTTAAACCTGAACTTCTTCCAGAAGAAGCTTTTACAGATATTGATGGTGTTGAATGGGCGAAAGAAAGTATAAATTATTTCCGTATGAGTGGTGCAATACGCGGATACGGCGATGGTACATTCCGCCCCAACGAAAACATAACACGAGAAGAATTTGTAAAATTCCTTATAAGTGCATTTGCGTTTGATATTACAGAAGGTGCTGAACCGTTTACAGATGAAAAAGAAGGTGAATGGTATTGCAAATATCTTTCGACTGCACGTTTGAACAAAATAGCAGTAGGTAATTCTGACGGAAGCTTTTCTGTCGGTGCACCAATTACACGTGCAGACCTTGCAGTTATGGCGTATCGTGCAGCAAAGCTTAAGAATATCGAACTAAGCCACATTAAGCCTGCTGTAGTTTTTGATGATTTTGTACACATTCCTGATTACTCATTGGAAATTGTGTCTGAATTACAACAAGCCGGTATTATAAATGGCCGTGATAATAATTTATTTGACCCGCACGGTAATGCTACACGTGCTGAAGCAGCAAAAATTGTTTATGGTCTTGTTAAGGCAATGTAAGGGGGAACTGAAACATGAAATACAATCGAATAACAGCACTGTTGCTTGTGCTATTGTTTATTGCTTTACAGCTTCCTGTGTTTGCTGCACATCAGGGTGGTGTACTTAATGAGCAGGAGCTTGGATTGCTTTATGCTTTGGATATAATTGATGAAAGCTATAATGCTGAAGAAGAAATCACCCGTGCCGAGCTGGCAGAATTAAGCGTGCTTGTTGGCGGCTTTGATATAGTTGATGAAGCAAATAAAGCTGCTGTGTTTTATGATGTTACTGCTGAAAATTCATATTATGCTGCAATTAAGATTGCTGCTAAAAGCGGAATTGTAAGTGGAAATGCAAACGGCTTCTTTTATCCTGACAATGTTGCAACTGTAGGAGAAGCAGTTAAAATGTTTGCGTGTGCAGCAGGATATGGTGATTATGCTGAAGCAAAAGGCGGTTATCCTGTTGGATATTTTGATGCGGCACAGTCTATGGGGTTAAAAATAGATTGGAATGATGATAAGCTTACTTGGGGTATTGCAGCTAAAATGGCTTATGATACTCTTCATGCACCTGCATATGTTCAGGTGTCTTTCGGTCAAAGAATCACGTACGAGGCTAAGGACAATGTGACCGTATTATATAATAAGCATAACATTTATCATAGCTCAGGAATAGTTGATGGTGTTGCTTATACTACATTAACACATCCGGACAGCAGTATCCGTGAAGGCGAAATTACTATTAATGGTGAAAGATTTTATTATGACAACTTTTCACAATATTTAGGGTACTACGTTAATTATTATATGGAAAAAGATCAGGAAGATGTCCCAGAGCTTTTGTATGTTGGCGTTGTTGCAAATGAAACTGAAACGCTTGTGATACCATCTTCTGATTTGATATCATTTAATAATGATGTTCTGGTATATTCTCCGGATGGAAGCAACAAAGATTTTAAAATTACTTTTAACGAACATCCTGATTTAATATACAATGGTATTGCTTATCCAACTTATAATGATAATGAAGTTATTCCTGATTTTGGTGATTTAACGCTTATTGATAGCGATGGTAATGGTAACTACGACATAATAAAGGTTAAAAGCTATACATTTTTAACAATAGGCGCTATAGACACAGTGAAAAACGTTATTTATGATAAATATACCAACGAAGAGCTGTGTCTTGATGAAAACGAGTGCAATTGCACTGTGTTACGTGGCGAAAGAAAAATAGTAATACAACAACTTACTGAGGGACAATATCTGGCTGTTGCAAAAAGCAGAAACACTACAGGTAAGCCTTTGGTAGAGGTTATTGCTATAAACAAATCAGTAAGTGGTACAATAGATTCATTTGATAATATAAGTATAGATATAAATTATAAGAATTATATTATTGGCGGACCGCTTGAGGATATGTATAATAATGGTATAGTGATAAACACACCGTCAGGACTGCATAGAATTAAGCCTGGGGACAGTGTGAAAATCTTCCTTTTCAATAATTATGCGATAGCTTGTGAATTAAACGCAAGCAGTGATTATAAATTCGGATATCTTATTAATGCACAAAATGATACTTCATTGGGTGCAAAGAATCGCTTTATGATTGCTTCAGGTAAAGCAGTAGTAGAAGAAATAGAAGGTGCAGAAAAAGTAAGAATTGATGGTGTACCTTATAATGATACTGCAAGTGTTTATACAACGTTGGCTAATAGTGCTTTGTTATCAAATCCTGATTCATCCTGGCCTGTTGCACAGCCTGTCAGATACAAGCTTAACAGTCAGGGGCAAGTCAGCGATATTGACACAATTTATGTATCTGCAAGAGATACCAGCGAAAGCCTGTTTAAAGATAGCGCATATAACGGCAGAACTGTAACCTATGTTAGTGCTAATCAAAGCTTGTATACATCAGACTGGAATTTGGTATCAAGTTTGACTGCAGATTCCAAGGTTATCTGGGTTCCTGTAAATGACAAAAGCAACTATGATATGTATAATTTCACATCAGCAGGAACGTTGTTTGCAAATTATGCAAACTACAATGTGGAGCTATTAAATGTTGGTGATGATTTTGTTGCTGATTATGCAATAGTATATCTGTCGGTTGCACAAAATGTACAGGTTGGTGCCGCTCCGGTTCCTGTAGTTGCAATTAACCAGACTCTTATAGAGGAGGGTGAGGAGGCAACAGTTCTTAGCGTGTATAACAATGGAGTTGTTACCGATTTAATAGTTTCTCCTGATATAACTATGCCAAATATTGCAGTAGGTGATTTAATTCGTTATCGTCAAAACTACAATAATGAAATTTATGTAATAACAAAAGTTTTTGACCCGTCAGCAACTATTCCTGCAAATGAAAGAATTGTGTCTGTTGATGTGGATGGAAGTGCCCCTGAATATACTCATGACTACAGAACTGTATATGGAAGTGTATGGAACAGAAGCGGAGATATAATTACACTGGTTAATTCTATATCTGATGATGACGGTGGTATTGGTTCATATAGTTATATAGATAATTTTTTTGTTAAAGGGAATACATATTTTTATGTATATGACAGAAACAATCGAAAGGCTGAGGTTTCGGTTGCCACGGCTAATGACTTACTTTCATTTAAAAATGTTGGTGAAGAAGCATCAAGAGTATTTATATACACTAGAAACGGTGCATTGAATATGGTTTATATTGTTATGTGATAAGGGGTGAAATTAATGAGCATTAAATATAGATTTATATCTGCTTTAATCGTTTTTGTATTATTGCTTTCTACTGCACCCGTTTTGTTTGCTGCCGATGAATGGACAGGCTGGACTTTTCCAAACGGAGCAACAAAAAATTCAGATGGTACAGTTACCATAACTTCAAACGGTGGTGCAACAGTTATGGCAACAAAGTCACAGGGTGTTGCAGACGAGTTTGAAATTGAAACACGTATAAAAATCAATCAGTTCAGTGGTGAAACCGGTTTTCAGGCTATTACCGGAAAAAGACGATTGTTTATACAACTAAAGCAAAATGCTATTGATTATTTTGTTGACAACGGAACTACAACAAATAGCAGAGCAAGCATATCATATCCGATTGGAAACGAATGGCATGATTATTGGATTACGGTGTCCGGAAACGTTGCAAGCATATTTATTGACGACAGATTTGTTGCAAACATAAAAATTCAGGCAAATACAGGTACTGATGCACTTCGTATGTGGGCGAAAAGTGCAGCCGGTGCATCAAATTCAATGACAGTGGAGTATTTCAGATACATAGTAGAGAAAGAAGTTGTTGAGTTGTTAGAGCCTGCCACTGTATATAATGACTTTTCATCTATTAATGGATGGACTGCTGATAATGGTGGTGTAAGCTTTGAGGATGGACATGCAGTGCTTTCTTCAGACGCAGCAGGTTTGGTTCAGACGTTGACTGTACCTGTTGGAGTAAGCGAGGATTTTGATTACGAATTTCGTCTGAAGCTTAAGCGTTCGTATGGTGAAACAGGAGCCAAGCTTGAGTGGAACGGTCACCGTATTATGATGTACTTCTACGAAAGCGAAGGGCATTCAGTGGATTATTTCAGGTATTTGGCGGCTGACGGAATGACCGGTTTTTATTTCCCGGTTCAGGATAATGTTGTTTTAAAAGATGAGTGGCATACGTGGAAAATAGAAGTAAGAGGAAAAATAGGCACTATATATATGGATGGCAAAAGATTGGTGAGCTATAATTTGCCTTCGTGGAGTGCGTCAAAACCCAGTGCAACATTCTGGGTAAAGGCACCTGATATGAAGGACAACAATCATATGGAAATCGATTATGCAAAATATACTCCGAAGCTTTATGCTTTTAATATGATATCGCCTATTGATAAATCTGTTTTTCTTGAAGGAACAAATATAGATTTTGCTATTGATAGCTATGAAGGTGAAATTAATTATTACGCAAATGATTTATTAATAGGTTCTTCAACCAATAATCGTTTTGTGTGGGATAATGCTGCTTCGGGAAATTATGAGGTTTATGCGGCATCAAAAGATGGCTTGAAAAAATCCAAAGTAATTAACATCGAAGTTAAACCTGCTATCGGAATTGATATTTCAACACCGGAAAAGTATAACTACGGCGACAAAACAGTAGTTGATATAGTTGCACGTGATGTGTCCGGCTCGGTAAAACGTATCGATTTTTACAGAGATGGAATATGCGTAGGTAGTACGACCGGCAGTGAAAAAACATTCACTTATGGAATACTACCACCGGGCGTACACAGACTATATGCTGTTGCAGTAAATCACAACGGAGAATGTGCAAACTCAAATATAGTTGAAACAGTAATCACAACAGAAATTAACGAAGCAAATTCTTTAATTGATATTCCGGGCGCATATACAATTGATTTTAAGGCATCAGGTGATGGTACAGCCAACGTAAATGTTGCAAATTCAATATATGGTGCAGAAATTTTGGTTGAGCAACCGGGTGATTATCGCTTTGAATTTGATGATGGTGCATGGATTTTATACAAGAATAATATGATTATCAGTTCAGGCAAGGCACAGCGTAGTGCAGAAAAAGGTGTTTTGATAACTGAAAATGGTTTGAAAATTGATAATGTAAAGCTGTATGCACAACCTCATCAGGCAGACTATTTTGAGTTTTATTGGACTGATAACAAGCTTGTTCAACCATTGGCAGGTGAATTTGATCAGGCGTATGCAGTTTCATTTGACTTAACCTTGGGTGAAGGCAGCCAGAGCTTTATTATGAATGACGGTGCTTATTTAATTGAATTGTTGTTTGACAACAGTGGTGTTTATGCCAAAAATTCACCATTGGGACGTAATGGTAATATAGTAACAGAAAAAGTAGCAGAAGCGTTCGAAAAGGATAAAAATATTGCATTGCGTTTGCAAGTAAGCCGTGGTATAGCACAGTTGTTTGCTGACAATAAATTTGTTGCTTCATTCAGAGCGGTTGAACAGCCGGAAGTACCATATATAAATATTGTTAATTCAGATAATGCGTTAACAACGTATACTTCTATACGCAAAACACAGGATAGTTATGTTTTTGCTGATGATTTTGAAGGTACAGATAATTATTGGACTCAATACGGTGAATGGAATATTGAAGATGGTGTTATGTCATCAGAAAAAGGCAACAAATATACATCTTTGTTATATGCTTTTTCACAGAATCCATCAATGAGTGCAAAAGTATTTGTTGACGGTAAACCTTCTACCGGAGGGGTATATCTTGTAGCACGATATAATACAGAAAATGTATATACTCGTGTTGGATATAATTTTGAAAAGAAAGCGTATGAAATAGTCGAAACCTGTGTTACTGATACCGTGCACACTACTGTGCCTGCTGAATTCCCTACAAAAGAATGGGTGCAGGCAAAACTTGAGCTTTCAGGCAAAAAATTAGTCTTTAGTATCAATGATAAGGTAGTTGCATCAACGAATAGTTTAAAAACCGAAGGTTACGGAAGAATAGGCTTTATTGCCGATAATGTGGCAGTTAGTGTTGATGATGTCCTTTATAACGGTCAAGGTAAGCCGATGGCAGAGGTTGTTGATTTTTCTTTGATGGGCGGACATAACTCGGATATGATAAGACTTAAAGATGGAACATTAAAGCTGTCCGGTTCAGGCGGAACAACCTTTATATCCAAGGATGATGGTTATACATGGGAAAGCAGCGATAAAGAGACATATATGGTTGGTAATACCCTTCGTTTGAAGTCGGGTGCTTTGGTATCAATAAAAAGAGTAGCACAACCCGGTGACAATATGTATTTAGACTATGCTTATGTTTCAACTGATGACGGAATCACATGGGAAGGACCTTATCCGGTAGAGCCTGTTATAAAAAACAGAGTAACTATGAACGGAAAGCTTACTCAGGCTGAAAACGGAAGAGTATTCTTCGCTGTATATGAAGTTGGACACGGTCTTGAGGATTTGGGAGAAACAGGTGTATATTATAGTGATGATGACGGCAGAACATGGCACGCATCTAAAGAATATGTTACAATATACAATACTGGTGTAAACGTTCAGGAATCAAAGGTTGTTATTTTACCTGATGGTACACCGAGATTATATCATCGTACTGACAGGGGCTTCCTATATTATTCTGATTCGCCTGACGGTGGATATTCATGGGATCTCAACCTGAAAAAGAGTGAACTGATGTCAGTACTTTGTGCTTATAGTATTGAACGTGACCCATATACAGGAAAATACTATGCAATATGGTTGTATAACTGTAAGAATGAGGATGCCACAAAGCAGTATCCGAGATTTAGAATAGGATTAGCAGTGAGCGATGACTGTGAGCAGTGGAATTATATTATGGACGTAGATGAGTTTGATTATGATTTATCAATAAAAAATCGTTTTGCAAACCTTGGCATTGATATTTACGAAGATGTAATATATTTAAATTCTAACAGATTTGAACCTGTAAAAGGCAATTCAAATCAGCTTATAAACCGATTGTACCGTTTGGAAAAAGATAAATTGATGCCGTTGGGAAGATTCAGTTATGTTCATCTTCGTGGTGAAACTGAAATTCCTCCAACTATGCAGAATGAATTATCAAACGTGTTTGCTGCATATCCGAATAACAATTGCTTCTATATGGGAGGCAGAATGGTTGAATACAATAATGCTTCAGTTATTGCAGAAAATGATTCAGTTTTAATTCCTGCACAGCTTGTAGCACGCTATCTTGGTGGTAAATATGAGGGTGGTACAATAATTATTGGTTCAAATAGAGAAACTGTTGAAGCAGTGAATGTTGATTCGGTTGATATGTTGCCGATTGAGATTTTTGAAAAATATAATAAGAATTATTATATTACCGATGATGGTTTGATTGTAATCGGTGTATCAGATAGTAATGACGAATCAATGGCAAATCAAATCACTGGATATATTCGCAGTGCAATTAAACGTTAACAAAGGAGTTAAAATATATGGAAAAATTTGTAGTAAGTAAAGATGACAATGTATATGAAGCATGGCCTGATTTGATTAAAACACCGTCAGAAAAGCTGATATGTATTTTTACTGAATGTGAACATCATAAAATACGTGAGGGAGTACGCCTGGTTATTACCGAAAGTACTGATAGGGGCAGAACTTGGACAGAAAAACGTGGTTTTACCGATGTGTGTGTTGGTGAATACACATGGAACTGTGCCAGATTGTCAGCTTTGCCTGATGGACGTCTTGTAGCATGCTGCGACTTGACTGCACATGATAGTGACGGAACTGTTTATTTATGGTTTGCTGATAGTGAGGGTCTTAAATGGGAAGGCCCGTTTGAAACTCCCATTAAAGGTATTGTTCCAAGTAAGCTTACTGTTGTAGAAGATGGACGTTGGCTTTTGATGGCTCATAGAAAGCATCCTGAAACAGGTAAACTTACTGTTTATGGTCGCTATTCAGATGATGAGGGCAAAACATGGTCAGAAGAAGCTGTGGTTGCTATGGACGAAAGATTTAATTTGTGCGAGCCTACTATATTACAACTATCTGACGGAACAATTGTTGCAATGGTACGTGAAAATTCAGGTATGGGATACGATGGCTGCAAAAGTTTTTCGTATGATAATGGTAAAACCTGGGATGGCCCTTACCCCCTTGCTCTTTGTGGTTGTCACAGACCTGTTACCACAAAGCTTCAAAGCGGTAATATCTTAATTACTTACAGATTTGCTCACGGTGCAGGTCCGTGGGGATGCTGGACACAGAATTTTATGGCGTGTATTACAGATGAACAAAGCTGTAAAGAAACAGAACGTAAAAAGCAGCGTATGCGTATAATTCCAATTGATCATGACCGTAATGAAATGGCTGATTTGGGCTATTCAGGAGTAATTCAATTTGACAATGGCGATATTTATATTGTAAACTACATTATGGATGATTCAGTTAATAGTCAGATACGCGGATATAGTTTGCGCGAGGAGGAACTGATAATTCGCACATAAATTTATACGGAGGTAACGTGCATTGAAGTGGTGGGACAGACCAAAAAAGCTGCTTGCTGAAAGCGGACATAGGATTTATTTAAAATGGTTTACAATTATCACAATGGTAGCTATGATTCCGATAATAATGTTATCAATATTTATTTATGTCAAAAATATTGATGAGAAGCAGGAAATCATTAATAAAACCAATGGTATTTATCTTGAGCAGACAGCTTCTATGGTTGATATAATTCTGTCTCAGATACGTACAGGTTATGTTCAGCTTACCGTTAAAGAATCGTTTGTCAGATTCGAGCAGTCGCAGCTTGGAGCACAATATGAGAATGCAAGAGCAACGGGGCAACAGTATAGTACAGTTGGATTAGAGTGGTATCTTGATGCTAAAAATCAAGTGTTAGAGGATTTAAACGTAATGCGTAACTCTAACAAGTATATACATAGCATTTATTTCTATGACAACGACAAAAAGCTGATTGTTACGGATAATGAAATTGTATATTCCTTTTCTAATTTTATTGATAAGGAATGGTACAAGGAAGCACTGGAAAAAACTGCCTTTCCTGCTGTATTAAACACAGTGGAATATGATGAAACTGATACTATGGTTCCATCCGTAAGCCTTGTGTTTCGTTCGCCAAACGAATGGGATAATATGTTCGTAGTTAATATCGATTGCAAAAGACTGTTTTCTGATATTTTAGGGCAATCAAAAATAAAGTATAATTCTTTGGCTGTACTTTATAACAATAAGATTGTTTATGCGACAAATGAGGCTGACGGAGAATATCTTAAGAGTATGTCATCAAAGAATACGGATAAAAAAAGCGGAAGCTTCTTTGATGAAAATACAATTATTTCATATCTTCACAGCAATGAATTTCCGTTTTTGTTTTTGACAGCAATGCGCGTGAAAGAGCTATACAGCGGAGTAAGATATGTTCAATGGGGATTTATAGGAGTTACACTTCTGCTATTGATTGTATCTTGCGTATTTGCATTTCTTGCTTCAAAACGAATGTATCGTCCGTATTCATATGTTATGGAAAAGCTTGGCGGCAATCGTTCGTACAGAGGAGAAAATGATATGCAGATTGTTGAACAGATTGTAAGCAGGGTTTTTGAAGAAAAACAAACCTTGCTAAACAAGCTGGATGAAAACAACAATGCATATAAAGAAAAGTTTATATCATCTCTGGTTGTTGGAAATAATCTTGGACTTAATGAGATATCTTCAACCTTGCACAGACTTAATATCAATTTGCCTATGGGTGGACTTTATCTTGTTGTTTTTGATTTGATGAGTACAGGCTATGGTGACGAGCAATCGTATTATGATATTACTGCTAATCAGATAATAACAGAGCGTATAATACAGCTTTTGGCAGATAAATACGTTGGTGTTATGGCACAGGTTGAAGTAATGAAGTTTGCGTTAATTTTACATATTGATGCCGACAAGGAGCAGGAAATCCGCAAGCTGGCAAGTGATGTAATTGAAGCTGTAGAATGCAGCCTTGATATAAGATGTAATGCTGCCATTTCTTCACGCTGTGTAACGATAAAGGAATTGCCGCAGGCGTATGCAGAAACTGTAAGCTTGCTTAGTTATCATAGTTTTTCAGCAACATCACAAGTGTTTGATAATGAGAGTTTTAAATCTGATGCTTTAGCGTATCCATCATATGAAATGAGAAGGCTTTGTGAAGCAATTGAACGAGGCAATCGCGAAACAGCAATTGCTTTGTTCAGTCACATAGACAGCAGTATCCGTGAGGCACGTGCGTGCGGTCAACACGTTAATATTAAAAGCATTTTTATCCGTATGATAAATGAACTTGAAACCTGTGCACTTACTATGGGGTATCATTTGGAAGAAATTGTCGGAGAGGGTGTTGACATATATGCAGATGTTTCCAAGCTTAAAGATATAGATTTGATATTTGAATTGATGTTTTCGATTATTGATACGTTGCTAAGTATGGCTGCAAAAGAACAAAATCATTCAAATCGTTATATCAGACAGATTATAGATATTCTTGATAATGATTGTGGACCTGAGGTGGCTTTGTCAACAATTGCAGAAACTGTTGGTATCAGCTCGGCATATATAAGCCGTTTGTTTAAAAATCAAATGGGCATAACATTTATGGATTATTTGACTAAAGTAAGAATGGAAAAAGCAAAACGTATGCTTACTGACGCACGTGTTAAAGTAAAAGATGTGGCTGAAAGTCTTGGTTACAGTAATTCGGATTATTTTATACATTTGTTTAAAAAGCATACAGGAATGACACCAAGTGCTTACAAAAAAATGATTTCAGATTAAAAAAAGGCTGTAAAAATCTGATTTTTACAGCCCAATTTATTATAGCAATGGCATTACTACATCGCTTATGAGTTTCTTTTCTTCATCAGTTAAAGGTCTGAACGGACGTCTTGCGATACCGAAATCCATACCCATTTGGTTAAGTATTTCCTTTTCGCCTGACATAATACCAACCTGAAGCAGAACTTTCAAAATTGTATTAACATCCTTTTGGATACTCTGTGCTTTAGTGATATCACCGCTTTTAACTGCATTTGTAATAGCGATGAATTTTTCTGCCATAAAGTTGTATGTACTGCCGACACCGCCATCTGCACCCATTGATATACCTGCAAGGAACATTTCGTCAAAGCCGTTGTAAACAACTTTGTTCGGAAATTTGTTTTTAAAACGTTCCATTGCATAAAAGTCATTGCTGGTGTGCTTTACGCCGATGAAACGGTCATCATTTAAAAATTCACCAATGTTATCTTCTGTAAGAGTTACGCCTGAAAACGCAGGGAAGTTGTAAACAATCATTGGAAGATCAACTGCATCTGCAATATCAAAGTAAAACTTTTTGATTTCAGGATATGTGAATTTATAATAGAACGGTGGAATGGAAGACATAGCATCTGCACCTTTTGATTTTGCGTAATCAGCAAGCTCGATAGCTGCATCTGTGCTAATTGCACCAATATGTGCAATTATGGTGGCTTTTTTTCCACAAACATCAGCGGCAATATCAATTAATTGCTTACGCTCTTCAGTTGATAAAAGAAATGCTTCAGCTGTGCTGCCGCCTACGTAGAAACCTGATACGCCTTTTTTTAGATTGTAGTTGATAAGGTTTTCAAGTTCCTTTTCGTTAATGCGATTATCTTTTGTAAATGGTGTAAGAAGTGCGGGGAATATTCCGTGAAATTTGTTCATTTGATTCTCTCCTTTTTGTTTTTTCTTAATTATAAAACAAAATATTGTAAAATTATACAGAAATATTGTTTATTATTTTACTCATATTGCTTTATCAGTGATTAAATGAGGTGATTGTGTTGAAGTATATACGGGAATTTGCTTATAGAGATACAGGAACAGATGTTTTGACAAGCCATCGTCATTGTCAGTCAAATACGTATGAGATTATTCAAACATGGTCTAATGGCGGGAATTTTATTATTAATGATATGATTTATCCGATATATAATGGTGCATTGTTTTTAATAAATGCAGTGGATATGCATTGTTCAGCGCCTGCGTTGGGTTCAAAATATATCAGAAGTAAGCTCGTTATATCAAGTGAGTATGTCGATGAGCTGTTTAATGCCGCAAATGCAAGAGTTATGATTAAAAAATTATTTTGGAATAATGGCGGAGGATGCTTTGATTTAAAAGAAAATATCGAATTAGCTGACAAGCTTTTTTATGAAATGGTCAACCTTGCAAATAAACAAGATACAAAATCACAAGCAATGTTTGGCGGAAAGCTTTTGCAGCTTGTATCGATGTGCTTTGATGGTGAGCTTGTTGATAATGATTATCAGCCTGAATGGCTTACCAGTGTTCTTGAATATATAAGCGAGCATATCACAGAACAAATAACGATTGAGCAAATTTGTGAGCACGCACATTTTTCAAAATTCTATTTGTGTCATGCTTTTAAACGTGCCACTGGGATGACAGTTATGCAATATGTCTTAAATCGCAGATTGTCTGTTGCGAAAAAAATAATGCTTAATTCGTCAGAACCATTGTCCAAAATCGCTTCGTATGCAGGCTTTTCGGGATTTTCTTACTTTAGCCGTGTGTTTTCAACCAAAGAAGGAGTCACACCAAGCGAATATAGGAAAAATGCACATAAAAGCTGTTAACAACAGTGGTTTTGGTTTGTTGTTCATTTTTATTTAAGATAATTTATGAGGTGATAAAATTGAGAATACTAAATTTTGGGTCATGTAATATTGATTATGTTTACAGCGTAAATCATATGGTACAAGCCGGTGAAACTATTGGTGTTGATGAAATGAATATATTTCCCGGTGGAAAAGGACTTAATCAATCCATAGCTGC
>JAZNGX010000130.1:0-12782 GCA_045576675.1 Clostridia bacterium
TAGAAAAGGAAATTTAAGTAAAATGAAGGATTATATTATAAAAAATTTTAATATTACAGCTGATGTTTATGATTTTGGGCAGAATGTAATTGAAGCTGTTAAAGACAGATTTGCTGCAATAGATGAAACTGCAAGATTCAATCAAATTAAGGTTTTAAAAGCATTTCAGGATAATAAAGTATCAGATGTGCATTTTAACTCAACAACCGGTTACGGATATGACGATGCTGGAAGAGAAGCAATAGACAGCATATATGCTCAGGTTTTTGAAGCTGAGGATGCTATGGTAAGGCATAATATAGTAAACGGAACTCACGCGATTTCTCTCTGCTTGTTTGCAGTTCTTCGCCCGGGAGATACTCTTGTTGCAGTCACAGGCAAGCCTTATGACACGTTAGAAGAAGTTATAGGTATCAGTGGTGACGGAAATGGCTCACTTAAAGAATTTGGTGTAAATTATAAGCAGGTTGATTTGCTTGATGGTATGGTGGATTACGATGGAATACTTAAAACTGTTGAAAAGAACACCAAGGCTGTTATAATTCAAAAGTCTAAGGGGTATAGCTTCAGACCTTCACTTACTTGCAATGATATTAAGAAGATAATAGAAACAGTAAAGTCAATAAATAGTGATATTATTTGTATTGTTGATAATTGCTATGGTGAATTTGCCGAAAGGATTGAACCAACTTCAGTAGGAGCTGATCTTATCGCAGGGTCTCTTATTAAAAATCCGGGCGGTGGTCTTGCTGAAACAGGTGGTTACATAGCAGGCAAGAAGAAATATGTTGAGCTTGCGTCTTATAAACTCAATTCTGTAGGTCTTGGAAAGCATGTTGGAGCAACACTTGGTATGAACAAACAGATTCTTCAGGGATTTTTTATGGCACCAAGGATTGTAGCTGAAAGTATTAAAACTGCTCTGTTTTGTGGTTGTGCTTTTGAAAAGCTTGGATTTGATGTTTCTCCATCTGCTGATGACTACCGTTCTGACATTATTCAGGCAATTAAATTTGGCACAGAGGATGGTATAATCAAATTCTGTCAGGGTATTCAGCAGGGTGCACCTGTTGATAGCTTTGTTACACCTTATCCATGGGATATGCCCGGTTATGCACATCAGGTTATTATGGCTGCAGGTGCGTTTACTCAGGGGGCATCAATTGAGCTTTCTGCTGATGGCCCGATTAAGCCGCCATATGTTGCGTATATGCAGGGTGGATTAACCTTTGACAGTGGTTATGTTGGGATTTTAAAGGCTATTCAGGAGCTTAAAAACAGCGGACTTATAAATCTGTAAAGGAGAGATAGTATGTCTTACAAAATGTGTGTGTTGTTTGACAACAAAGAATGTGACAACTGTGGTGAATGTGACATTTGCGATCTTGACAGAAATAAAAAATGTGATAATTGTGGCAAATGTATAGATTATGATGAGAGTATGGAGTATGCCAAAATTGACATTGAAAAGATTATTTTAAATTCAGACGAGGATGATGAAAAATGATTTATCTTGCATCTCAGTCACCAAGACGTAAAGAATTGCTTGCATTGATTTTCGACGATTTTAAGGTAATGCCTGTTAATGCTAACGAAACTGTTCCATGTGAAATATCTGCAGATGAAACCGCAGAATACTTAAGCTCTGTTAAAGCTAATGCATTGTGTGACAGTGTTGCAATTGGTGATGTTGTTATTGGTGCTGATACCGTTGTAATACTGGACGGTGAAATTTTTGGTAAGCCTGCTGACAAAAAAGATGCTTTTTCAATGCTAAAAAAGCTTTCCGGCAAAACTCATAAGGTTGTAACAGGCGTTACTGTTATAAGAAAAGATAATGTTGGTAAAACAGTAAAATCATTTTCATGCAGCACTGATGTAAAGTTTAATAATATGACAGACAGCGAAATAGAGGGATATATAGCCTCAAATGAGCCTATGGACAAAGCAGGTGCGTATGGTATTCAGGGAAAGGGTAGCCGTTTTGTTGAATATATCAACGGTGATTATTTTAATGTTGTCGGGCTTCCTGTTTCTAAACTATATAACACACTTAAGTCGATGAACGATATTCCTGAGGTGTAACTGACAGCATCAATTTGAAGTTACGGTTAAAGCTTCTTAGTGAGTTGTAGCCGCATTCGTAAGCACACTGCAATATTGAACATTGTGAGTTATTTAAAATATAGCATGCATTACTTATTCTATATTGATTTACAAATGTGTTAAACGACATACCAACAATTCTCTTAAAGTATCGTGAAAGATACGAGTAACTAAAGCCTGTGCTTTGCGAAAGGTTTTCAAGCGAACAATTATTTTTATAATTGTTTTCAATAAATTCAAAAATTTTATGCAGCAGATATTCGTTATCTGCTGTTCTTTTTATATATGTAGCTTGTTTGTCAAGCTTTCCGCATATTGAATATAATAATCCTTTTTTCTCTATATTTGTTGTGTTTTCATCGAGTTTATCAATAGCATTTATCAGGTAAGGGTCTGGTGAAAATTTACAGTTTTCCGGGATTTTTCCTGATGTTTTGTTAACAAAGCTTTTAACAAATTCAGGCGAAAATATGCAAAGCATATGTTTGGATTTTTTGCTTGACAGGGAATGTAGTTGATCGGGAAAAATCAGTATAGCTTCATTTTTTAATAAATTATATGTTTTACCATCAACGGTAACCTCCATACTGCCCGAAAGCACCGTAATAAATTCAAAGGAGTGGTGCAAATGAGTGGGATAACTGAAATTGTTGCCATATTCTTTGCAGAAATGCTCGTTAAGTCCAAGATGTTGATACTGATAAAACATATTACACCTCTCAAAAGACAAATTTTGTCTATATATCATATTACTTTTTGCGAGATTTGTCAAGTGTTGAATGTTATAATTTTTATAGATTATTATTAAAAGGAGGGTATACATTGAATTATTATATAGGTGCCGACCTTGGCACATCTGCATTAAAACTTTTATTGGTTGATGAAAATGGCAAAATAGCAAATTCTGTCACAAACTCTTATGATGTAAATTACCCTGCACCAGGGTGGAGTGAACAGGCTCCTGAAGATTGGTGGTCCGCTTTTATAACAGGTGTAAAAGACCTTACTTCAAATATTGATGGTAACTTTGTCAAGGGAATAGGTGTTGCCGGTCAAATGCACGGACTTGTTATTCTTGATAAAGACGACAATGTTATTCGTCCTGCAATTTTGTGGAATGATGGAAGAACAGCCAAAGAAACTGAATGGCTTAACGAAACTATAGGTAAAGAAAAACTTAGCGAATACACTGCAAACATAGCATTCGCTGGTTTAACAGCTCCGAAAATACTATGGCTTGATAAGAATGAACCTGACAATTTCGGAAAAATTAAAAAAATAATGTTGCCAAAGGATTATATCAATTATAAGCTTACCGGTGTTCACGCAACAGATTTTTCTGATGCTTCAGGAATGCTTTTGCTTGATGTAAAAAATAAATGCTGGTCAGATGAAATGCTAAAAATCTGCAATATTTCTGAAAAACAGTTGCCAGAGCTTTATAATAGCTACGAGGTTATTGGCAGCGTTACATCTGAAGTTGCTTCTATGCTTGGTATAAGCAATGAAACAGTAGTTGTAGCAGGTGCAGGCGATAACGCCGGTGCCGCAATTGGTACAAATACAGTTGGTGAAGGAAGATGCAATATCTCACTTGGCACTTCAGGTACTGTTTTTATTTCGTCTGATACATTTAATGTTGACAGTAATAATGCACTGCATTCATTTTGTCATTCTGATGGTGGCTATCATCTTATGGGATGTATGCTTTCGGCAGCTTCTTGCAACAAGTGGTTTTGTGACGAAATTTTAAAAACAGATGACTATGCCCGTGAGCAGATTGAAATTTCTGATAGCGATCTTGGAAATAATCATATTTACTTTTTACCATATCTTATGGGTGAACGAAGCCCAATAAACGATACCGATGCTCGTGGTGTATTCATTGGGTTGCGTCCTGATACAAAACGTAAAGATATGATACAGGCGGTTTTGGAGGGTGTTGCTTTTGCAACAAGAGATAATGTTGAAATAGCTAAAAAGCTAGGTATTAATATAACAAAAAGCACAATTTGCGGCGGTGGTGCAAAGTCACCTTTGTGGAGAAAAATTGTAGCAAATGTGCTCGGTATTGAAATCGTTGTTCCTGAGCAGGAGGAAGGCCCGGGAATGGGTGCCGCTATGCTTGCTATGGTTGGTTGTGGCTGCTATGCAGATATTTGTGAATGTTCGGATAAGCTTGTTAAATTCAGTTCAAAAGTGTCGCCTGATGCCGAAATTGCAAAGAGATATGATGAACAGTATAAAAAATTCGGCAAACTATATCCTGCACTAAAAGCTGTATATAAAGAAATTAAATAATAATGGAGTGTTAATTATGACTGAGATTTTTTCAAATATACCAAAGATAAAATACGAGGGTAAGGAAAGCAAAAATCCTCTTGCGTTTAAGTACTATGATGCAAACAGAGTTATTATGGGAAAGACAATGAAAGAGCATTTGCCCTTTGCAATGGCGTGGTGGCATAATCTATGTGCTGCAGGTACAGATATGTTTGGCCGTGATACTGCAGATAAGTCTTTTTCATCAGAAAAAGGAACAATGGAGCATGCAAAGGCAAAGGTTGATGCCGGCTTTGAGTTTATGACAAAGCTTGGTGTAGAATACTTCTGTTTCCATGATGTTGACCTTGTACCTGAAGCAGATGATATTAATGTTACAAATAAGCGGCTTGATGAAATTACAGATTATATTCTGGTTAAAATGAAAGAAACAGGTATAAAGTGCTTATGGGGAACAGCTAATATGTTCTCCAACCCGAGATTTATGAACGGTGCAGGCAGCACAAACTCTGCTGAAGTGTATTGCTTTGCAGCAGCTCAGGTTAAAAAAGCGCTTGAACTTACAGTTAAGCTTGGTGGTAAGGGTTATGTTTTCTGGGGAGGAAGAGAAGGCTATGAAACTCTTCTTAATACCGATGTTAAGTTTGAACAGGAAAACATTGCTCGTTTAATGAAGATGGCAGTGGAATATGGTCGTTCAATCGGATTTAAAGGTGATTTTTACATTGAGCCAAAACCGAAGGAGCCAATGAAGCATCAGTATGACTTTGATGCTGCAACTGCTATCGGCTTTTTACGTCAGTATGGTTTGGATAAAGATTTTAAAATGAACATTGAAGCAAACCACGCAACTCTTGCCGGTCATACCTTCCAGCACGAGCTAAGAATTTCTGCTATAAATGGAATGCTTGGCTCAATTGATGCAAATCAGGGTGACTACCTGCTTGGATGGGATACTGATGAATTCCCGTCTGATGTGTATACAGCTACACTTTGTATGTATGAGGTTTTAAAGGCTGGCGGACTTACAGGTGGCTTTAACTTTGATGCTAAAAACCGTCGTCCAAGCTATACACCTGAAGATATGTTCTATGGCTTTATTCTCGGTATGGACACATATGCTCTTGGTTTAATTAAAGCCGCAGAAATGATTGAAGACGGAAGAATTGACGAATTTGTTAAAAACAAATATAAAAGCTTCGAAAGTGAAATAGGTAAAAAGATTTTATCAGGAAATACAAGTCTTGAAGAGCTTGCTCAGTATGCTCACAACCTTGGTAATGCAAAATTACCTGGCAGTGGTAATCAGGAGCATCTTGAAAGTGTTATAAACACAATATTATTTTAATTTTAAATGCCTCCGCAGAAATAGCTGCGGAGGCATTATTGTCAGATATATTTATTGATTGTTTCTTTTATTTCGTCAACTGTTTCTGGACGTTTTACATCAGTAACAAGTTTCCAAACCTCTTTATGAGAAATTGTTTCATTTGGCTTTATGATTGAAAACTTGCCGACAGTTTCAATTTCAGTCATATGAGTGCAGGTGTATGTTTCGTAGTTAACATTGTTGTCAGGATACTCAGTTTCGCTGTTGAATTTGTCAAACATTTTGACAAATAGATTATTGTTGTTAAAATAACATACATATCCGGCTGTATTACTTATACCGAGCTTGAACGGGCATTCACAATCACTTGTGGTTTTTAACAGGACATATTCTTTTTCCCATTCAACACGTTTATCTGCCATATTTGAATAATCCCATAATGAAATTGTTCTGTTATGCAAATATCCGTTTTTATGAGTTGGCTGTGGTACTACTTCAAGACCACCGACATTCATAACTGTAATCGCCCAGGGAGCAAGCTTTATATCCCAGGCAGCAAGGCTTGTTATAAAATGCTCAACTGTAACAACTCCGTCATCTGCCATAGTTGCAACCATTTTAAGTTGCACATTGTTTTCAGCCTGAGGCTCCTGCTGCAGTACAACACCATTTTCAAGTATTTCGTACTGTACCGGTCTGTTGTCAGGATAATATGTACGCGGATGGATTTCGGGTGAAGTCCATAGTCTGTGACCTCCGTATATATGCCAGAAACCCTTGTCACCGTAGTAATCGGCAAGGGCTTTATCAGTATTATTGATGTTATCATTTACATCTTCATAAAATTCGTTGTTACCGCCAACTTTGCCGAATCTTATAATTCTGGGTCCAAGTTCAAGTGTTGCAATAAATTCAATATTACCATTGGTAACTCTTAAACAGTCACCATAACTACCATATTTAATCTTTTGTACGTCTATATTGCCCATTGGGGCACCTCCCTAAAATTTTTTTCTGTTTACATTATATTAATTCTATGTTATAATTATATTTCCTTTTAAATACAAATATTATTTTGCATTTTGGCAAAAAATAGTGTATAATGGTTCTGAACAAAATTTTTGGGGGTTGGATAATGTTAAAAGGTAATGCTCTTGTTGGTCAGTCTGGTGGCCCTACTACTGTAATTAATTCATCTCTTGCAGGTGTAATAAATGCCGCTGTAAATGCAGAGTGCATTGAAAAAGTATATGGTATGAGATTTGGAATTAACGGTGTTATTGACGAGGATTTTGTGGATTTGGGTGAAAAATTTTCAAGTTCAGAAAAAATCGAATTGTTACGCTTAACACCTGCATCATATCTTGGTTCTTGCAGAAAAAGACTCTCTGATGAATTTGACAGTGAATATGAAAAGATTTTTGAAGTATTTAAAAAATATAATATAGCTTATTTTTTCTATATCGGCGGTAATGATTCAATGGATACAGTTCTCAAATTATCAAGTTATGCTGAAAAAATTAACTACCCTGTAAGAATAGTTGGTGTACCTAAAACTATAGATAACGACCTTGATGTTACCGACCATACACCCGGCTATGGCTCAGCAGCAAAATTTGTTGCATCTGCAGTAAGGGAAATTGCAATTGATGCAACAGTATATAACTTTAATTCTGTTACAATAGTTGAAATTATGGGAAGAAACGCAGGCTGGCTTACTGCTGCTGCCGCACTGGCAAGGACAGAGACGTTGCCTGCACCTCATCTGATATATCTTCCCGAAGTTGACTTTGACATAGATAGATTTATTGATGATATAGTTGAAGTTAGTGAAACTCATAAAAATATGATTATTGCAGTATCTGAAGGAATTAAAACTGCCGAAGGGAAGTATATATGCGAAGGCTTTGATATTGGTACTGTTGATGCTTTTGGTCACAAACAGTTATCCGGTGCTGCAGTTGTACTTGCTTCAGTTGTAAATAAACGACTTGGATGGAAGGTTCGTGGTATGGAGCTTAATCTTATGCAAAGATGTGCAGCACATATTGCTTCCAAAACTGACAATGACGAGGCTTTTATGATAGGAGAAAAAGCTGTTCAAGCAGCAATTGAAGGCAACACTGGTTGTATGCCATACTTTATCCGTGTCGGACAGGCTCCTTATAAGCTGGAATTTGGTGTAGTTGACATTAAAAATGTTGCAAACATTGCAAAAACTGTTCCGCTTGATTGGATAAGCAGTGACCACAACGATGTTACCGAAGCTTGCGTTGAATATATTAAGCCTCTTATAAAAGGTGAAGTTGAAATAAAATTTGAAGATGGAGTACCTGTGTACCTGGACAGATAGTTATGAAGAATAATGATTTTTTACCTATAAGTAAAGATGATATGATTAAGCGTGGTATTAATAGACTTGATTTCGTCTATGTAGTTGGTGATGCTTATGTTGACCATCCATCGTTTGGATGTGCTATAATTTCGCGTGTTCTGGAAGCAGCCGGATATACCGTTGGTATAATAGCACAGCCTGACTGGCGTACTGTTGACGATTTTAAAAAGCTTGATAAACCAAGGCTTGGATTTCTTGTCAGTGCAGGAAATATCGACAGTATGGTTAATCACTATACTGCTGCTAAAAAAATCCGTTCTGAGGACAGTTATTCACCAGGCGGTAAGGCGAATTGCCGACCTGACCGTGCCACAATAGTATACTGTAATAAAATTCGTGAGGCATATGGCGACGTTCCGATAATAATTGGTGGTGTTGAAGCTTCTTTAAGGCGTTTTGCCCATTATGATTATTGGGATAACAGAGTGCGTCGGTCTATGCTATTTGACAGCAGAAGTGACCTTTTGATTTATGGTATGGGAGAGCATCAGATTGTAGAAATTGCAGATAAGTTGAATTCTGGTGTTTGCATAAAGGATGTTACTGATGTTAAAGGAACAGCGTATATTGCTTCTTCAAAACCTGATTTTGCAGTTGAGATTCCCTCGTTTCAAAAGGTACGTGATGATAAATATCAATATGCAGTTTCATGCAAAATGCAGTATGAAATTAATGATGTTCTTGCACAGCAGCATATTGATAAGTGGCTTGTTGTAAATCAGCCGTCAACACCGTTAACACAAAAGGAGCTTGATAAGGTTTATTCATTGCCTTATATGAGAGATTATCACCCTGTGTATGAAAAGGATGGTGGAATACCTGCAATAAAAGAGGTGAAGTTCAGTATTACTTCATCAAGAGGCTGTTTTGGTGCCTGCAATTTTTGCTCAATCGCGTTTCATCAAGGTAGAAAGGTTACATCACGCAGTCACGAATCAATTATCCGTGAAGCGGAAATGCTTACGTATGAGCCTGATTTTAAGGGATATATCAATGATGTTGGAGGACCTACTGCAAATTTCAGAAAAGGGCCTTGTGATAAAGAAACACCATGTTCTGCAAGGCAGTGTCTGTATCCTTCGCCGTGTAAAAACCTTAAAATTGACCACAAGGATTATTTGGCGTTATTAAGAAAGCTGAGAGCAATCCCTGGAATTAAAAAGGTGTTTATACGTTCCGGAATTCGTTATGATTATCTCACATATGATAAAGACGATACTTTTTTTAAAGAGCTTTGCGAGCATCACGTTAGCGGTCAGTTAAAAGTTGCTCCTGAACACGTGTCTGACAATGTATTGTCACTTATGGGCAAGCCTTCAAAAAATGTATATGACAGATTTGTTGAAAAATATAAAAGAATTAACGATAAGCTTGGCAAAAAACAATTTCTTGTACCTTACCTGATGTCGTCACATCCGGGAAGCACAATTAATGATGCAATAATTTTAGCTGAGTATTTACGTGACCACGGCATTAATCCTCAGCAGGTTCAGGATTTTTATCCGACACCGGGTACGATTTCGACCTGTATGTATTACACAGGCATTAATCCACGCACTATGAAAAAGGTGTATGTACCCACAGATTATAATGAAAAGCAGATGCAAAGGGCGCTGTTGCAGTACAGAAATCCGAAAAATTATAATCTTGTTTATAAAGCACTGACTATGGCAGGGCGTGAAGACTTAATAGGATATAGTAAAAAATGTTTAATAAAACCGAAGGGAGATAATAAAAATGGCAAAGATTTTGGACGGAAAGGCAGTATCACAAAGAATAAAGGACGAGCTAAAACAGCAGGTAGCAGACCTAAAAGCAAGAGGCGTTAGTGTAGGTCTTGCTGTTGTTATAGTAGGTGACGACCCTGCAAGCAGAGTTTATGTTAATTCAAAAAAACGTGCCTGTGAGGAAATAGGTATATACTCAGAGAAGCACGCTCTTAGTGCACAGACAACGGAGGAGGAATTGTTAGCTCTTGTTGACAAGCTTAACAAGGATGATAATATAGATGGTATTTTAGTTCAGCTCCCCTTACCTAAAACAATAGATGAAAAGAAGATTATAAACGCAATCGACCCTAAAAAGGACGTTGACGCATTCCACCCTGTAAACGTAGGTAAAATAATGATTGGTGACTTTGATTTTCTTCCTTGTACACCTGCAGGTGTTATGGAGCTTATTAAGGAAAGCGGTATTGAGGTAAGCGGTAAAAGCTGTGTGGTAATAGGAAGAAGTAACATCGTAGGTAAGCCACAGGCAATGCTTTTACTTCATAAAAACGGTACTGTAACTATTTGCCATTCAAAAACACAAAATTTAAAAGAGGTTGTAGCAGGTGCAGATATAGTTGTTGCAGCAGTAGGTGTACCCGAAATGGTAACAGGTGATATGATAAAAGAGGGTGCTGTTGTTATTGACGTAGGTATGAACAGGCTTGAAAATAAAAAGCTTGTTGGTGACGTTAACTTTGAACAGTGCGAGAAAAAGGCGGCTGCAATTACACCTGTTCCGGGCGGTGTTGGACCCATGACTATTGCTATGCTTATGAAAAATACAGTTAAGGCTGCTGAATTAAAAAGGCATAACAGAGGTGCCTACAATGCGGTTTAATATAATGAATTTTTCGCAGTGCTGCGTTAAAATGCTTGGAAATATCGCGCCTTGTGAGAACGACAATTCAAAAGGACAAATATTTTACAAGTACAAGGCGTATTGGAGGTGCCTCTGTTATGCCTAATAAAACAAATGCAATGAGAATGCTTGATAAGGCAAAAATTCCTTATGAGGCACGGGAATATGAGGTTGATGAAAACGACTTATCCGGAACACACGTTGCGACCCAGATAGGCTTGTCCTTTGAACAGGTTTTTAAAACACTTGTTGCAAAGGGTGATAAGACAGGTCCTGTGGTGTTTTGTATTCCTGTAGATAAGGAAATAGACCTTAAAAAAGCTGCGAGCGTTACCAAAAATAAAAAGCTTGAAATGGTGCACGTCAAGGATTTGCTTGGGTTAACGGGATATGTAAGAGGCGGCTGTTCCCCAATGGGAATGAAGAAAAAATTCCCGACTTACATATCTGAAAGTGCAAAAAACTTTGATAAAATAACGGTAAGCGCAGGTGTAAGAGGTTGTCAGCTGCTACTTTCGACAGATGACTTAATTAAGTTTACAAATGCAACTGTTTGTGATATAACAGCAAAATAGTTTTGTTGCGATAATCGCTAAGTGTATTTTAATGCAGGTTTTGTCGAATATTGTTGAAAGGAGAAATTGAAATGAAAGCAAAACTGATTACAATTTCTTTATATCTATTACTTACTTTGATAGTGTGTGCTACTGGAGTTTACTGGCTTTTTACTTTTGCTTTTGATGATATTCTTAATTACTATTATGGTGGGATTTTAAAATATATTTTTATCTTAATTATGATTTTAGTGATTATACTACCAATAATTAAATACAGAAAACATCAACAAAAATGGATTTTGCCAGCAGTGTTGTGTCTAATGGTATTGATTACGCCTATATTTAACAATGGCATATTAAAATTCGTTGAAGATGACCTTAGGCTATATTCATGTGAGAAGTGGACACGACACGAAAAATTAAGAATTTATATGTTGGATGATTTAGAAACACATTATATATATAAGGGACAAAAATATGAATATGTAAAAAATCTGTTGGGCGAACCTGATTTTATTAGCGGAGAGAGTTCTCAACGTTATGAGTATTTCGTAAATCCCGGGTTTATGGATCCCATAATGTTCTATGTGCAATTTGAGGATGGTGTTGTTGTAGAAACAGGAAAACGACATACATAATTTTTAAGTCTTGACTTGATGTTAACTTGGTGATAATACGCTTGGCATCTAGATTATAAAGTCTTTATATGCGGTGCACAGCACCGCAGCGATATGAATTCTAACGAATTCTCGATATGTGCTTCGCACTCGATATGCACAGGTGTGCTCGATATGTTGCTAACGCAACGAGAATTCATATCATATCGAGTTTGAACGAAGGGAAAACATATCGATTTTACGAAGTAAAAATATCGAGCAAACTTTAGTTTGCATATCGACAAATTTTTTTGCCCCTAACTTGACAAAATCATATAAAAATTGTTGAAAAATGTAGAATAATAAATAGGTTGACAATATCCTACAATTTGTATATAATATAAATTGTAGGATATATTTATTGTACAAATAATAGGAGGTAGTTATGAATATAAATACTGAAACAATTACAACTATGACAGAAGCAAATCAGAATTTTTCAAAGGTAGCAAAAGTTGCTGAGAACAATGGTCAGGCAGTTATCTTCAAAAACAACAAGCCGAAGTTTTTGCTTGTTGATATTGATTCTAATTCATATTTTGATATTACTGATGACGAAAAAATAGATGTTGCTGCAAAAAGAATTATGCAAAGATTCAAACCTGCTTTTGAGGAGTTGGCAAAATGATTAAGTTGAGTAAAGAAAAAGTTTTGCTTTTGCATCAGTTAATAGCAGAAGAAACGGGTGGTAGTGTCGGCGTAAGAGATGTTGGTCTTTTAGAAAGTGCTCTTAACAATGCGTATGCTACATTTGGCGGAGAAGAACTTTATAAAACAAAAGAAGAAAAAGCAGCAAGTCTTGGGTTTTCGTTGATATCTAATCA
>JAZNGX010000131.1:0-6786 GCA_045576675.1 Clostridia bacterium
AAGCTATGAAGATACTTATTATCCAGAAAAAACTATCAACGCCGGAAAATCAGTTTATGTGGAACGAAATTATGAAATGATAGACAAAAGTGATTACTGTGTTATATATTACAACAAAACAGTCACAGAGAGCTACAAAACAAAAAGCGGAACAATGCTTGCTTATGAATACGCTAAAAAGAAGAACAAAAGCATAATAGTTATTTAAAAAAATCAGCCATTGGTGAGAGCAACCTCAACCAACGGCTGAAAATGTTTATTTGCTTATATTAACTGTTTTTAAAGTATATCCGTAAAGGAATGTTACTGTTGCGCTGTCACCGTTAACCGTTACTTCGCTTGCAGTTATTGCAACCTTTCCCTCTGCTGCCGCATTGGCTTTTTCTGCAATTGCTGCCGCGGTAAAGTCACCGCTTGAATAATCTGCATTTGCGATTGCTGTTGCAATAGCGTCTGCAGGGTCAACTGTGTACTGTGACTGTGTAACAACCTTCTTTGATGCAAGAGCATTTTGTGCAGACTCCTTAACGATTGCCCAGATATTATCGTTAAACTCGCCCTTCCATTCTTCTGCACCTGTTGTTACGGGAGCAGTCTTTAATGAAGCAAAGTAATCAAATCCGGCCGATGTATCTATAACATCTTTAAACACATCCATTATTGCACCATATACAGCTACTCCCATAGCATATCTGCCAAGCTCCATACTGCAATGCGTTATATCACGGTCAAGAACAGTATATCTGTCAAGATAGCTTTCGGGAGCTAACGGTTGATTATTCCAACCCCAATCCTTATAAGAATAGTTTGCATAAGCATTCTTTGCGTTGTATGTATCGCCCAGATATGATGTCTTTATATTCTGCATAGCAGTACCCATCGGGATAATATAATCAGGCTTATTTTGCGTCATTGTTTCAGCAAGAGCCACAGCACCTGCTATATTACTATAAACTGCATCTAGTGTGTCTGTTTCAACCAGGTCGTATGATGCTATTTCTGCCCAATCCTGAACCCATGCAACCTTTGCCTGAGGCTGTCTTGATTTCAGCCATGCAACTGTATCGCCAAGACCTTTTACAAAATGGTCGGCATAATCATCTCTTGAAGACTCGTGCCAATCCTGAATAATAATCAAATCCCACGTGTTATTTCCGTTCAACACACTTTCGTACATAGTATAATCATCATGTGACGGATCGTTAGCTACGCTTAAGTGAGATAATCTTTCACTGTCAAGACGATACATCTGTCTCGCACCACGAATAACGATTGAATGAGTAATTTCTGTATCAAGTCCTGCATTGTACATATCCTGCTGAATATTATTAATCCATGCAGTATGATCCTGTGTATGGCTGTTGCCTATTGAAAGAATTCTTAAGCTTTCAAGCTTAACTTGCTTGTCATTTTCTTCTGCATACGCTGCTGCCGCTGTATGAAGATTACATTTAACTTCAAAATCTTTATTCGGGAATGCATCGGCAGCAATTTCCGTAATGTTGTCAGGAATAATAACTCTTTTAAGATTTGTAAAGCCTGTTAAGCTGTTTGCGCTGATTGAAGCAACACGTGAACCAAACTCAATTGTTTCTGCATCTGTATATTCACTCCACGGAGTTTCTGCAAAGCTTGCATACTCCGGCATCTCTTCAGAACCGTTAATTGTAAGCTTTTTATTTCTTGAATAATACCTTGATGTGAACTCAAGAGCCTTTATAGTAAATGAAACAGACGATGTTGCCTCCGCTAATGGTTCAAAATTCGTTAAATCTCTTAATATAAATGCTTTTGCAGTGTATTCTCCTGCTTTATACAATGATACATCAACATCAAAATTATAATAATCGCCTATTCTTGCACCACCATACTTTAAATTAACAAGCTTTCCATCCCTGTAAATTGCTGTTACTATCACAGGATTCGGAGCAAGCTGATATAGCTTTCCGGGATAATATGCCGATGCTTTAACAGCATTGTTTGCATAGCTTAATGTGAGTCCGACAGGAGCAAGAACTATAACCTTAAAGGTTTTTGAAAGTGTTCGCCCTCCGCTTGATATTGTGGCTGTCATCATTGAATTCATATTAAACTGAGGCATAGTTATTATACCTTCAGGTGTAATAAGTCCTGCATTGCTTGATTTCCATTCCACATCATAGTCACCAGCAGATGAAGGCAAGTCAACCTTGTTTTCTGTTGTCATTTTAATAACTTCTATGCTTTCAATAGCATCAAGCATTGTGTCTTCATAAATTGCAATATTGTCGATATAATGAACATCGCAGCCACCGCCGTTTGTCATAAACACTCGTGTTATATCGGTAACATTTGTATCCATAAACATAGCGTCATCGGCGTAACATGTTCCATCCACATATAAATCATACTTTTGTGATTGTTCATCAATATATATTTTAAAATTATAAGGTGTTCCTTTTTTTGTTGCTGTCAAAAACGACTTTGTTTCACCTTTTGCATGATAATAGAACAATCCGTTTATCAGTGTAACCTGTATTGCGTTAACTACGTTATCACCGACCAAACCGCCTGCTGCATAAAGCATAGAAACCTTGTTAACGTTATCCTGAGTGAATTCAAACTCAACAACATATTTTTTCTTGTTGTAAATCGAGCTTCCCTCTACCATATCAGCATAAATATTTGCGTTATTACCCTTTGTACCATCAAGCTTAAGCCTTCCATCATCAATTGATGCATTGTTTGAAGATACAACCTTTAAATCACCATTGCTTAAAAGCGTAAACTGAGGTATAGAGGTAATTCCTGAAAAATCTTCGTAAGCAAGTCTTGTTATACCACTGTTTTCGTCAAACTTAACCTCTCTGTGAACCTTAAAATCATCATAATATGTAGTTGCATTGCCATCATTGCTCCACATAATCATACGTTGTATGCTTTGTCCGGATGCCAAACCTGCATGATGATACATACTATTGTCTGTTGCAACCTCTTCATTATCTATATATATACTATAAGTTCCTTCAGTTGCACTTTTTATACTATAGTCAATCTTAACGTTATACCACTTATTGTTGGTATAGCCTTTAACCGGAGAAAGAACATTAAGATTTCCGACTCTTATCTGACCTCCGTCAAGTGCGATTCTCATACCATTTGCCGTGGTGGTATCACTTAAAAAGAACAAGTGATTGAATGAACCTACCGTCGGCTGCATAAATTTAAATTCAATTGTAAAATTGCCTGAAAGTGCCGCATCAGAATGTAAAAAGAATTTTGATGAGGCGCTTCCGCCAAGCTTAAGTGTCTGGTTTTCAACAGCTACGTTTGCAATATTTCCTACAACCTTAAAGCTGCTGCTGCCAAACACGCTGTTTGCTGCCGGATTGAATGAACTGAAATTTTCAGATACAATTACATCGTTGCCGGAGTAGCTACCCAACGAGTCTGCAGCAAATGCAACATTTGAAAACATTGCTATTACATATGCAAGCATACAAATTATACTGATTATTTTTTTCATAAAATCCCTCCATTAATAAATAATTGGGCATAACTTAGCATTATGCCCAATGAAAGTTATTTGCTTATATTAACTGTTTTTTCAGTATATCCATAAAGGAATGTTACTGTTGCACTGTCACCATCAACCTTTACATTGCCAGCAGTAATTGTAACCTTACCCTCTGCTGCAGCATTAGCCGTTGCTGCAATTGTTGCTGCGGCAAAGTCACCACTTGAATAATCTGCATTTTCAATTGCTCTTGCAATGTCATTTGCAGGGTCATTTGTATAAGCTGACTGTGTTACTGCATTCTTTTTAGCAAGTGCGTTTTGTGCAGACTCTTTAACGATTGCCCAGATATTATCGTTAAATTCTCCCTTCCATTCTGCAACACCTGTTGTTACAGGAGCAGTCTTTAATGAAGCAAAGTAATCAAAGCCTGCCGGAGTATCCATAACATTCTTGAAGCTATCCATTATAGCACCGTAAACAGTTGCACCTGTTAAGTATCTTGCAAGCTCGTGACTGCAATGTGTTGTATCACGCTCTAAGATTGTATAATTATGTAAGTTGCCCTGTGCCCAGTCGCCGTCAGCCATATTGGTATATGCATCCTTTGCGTTATTTGTTACACCAAAATACGAGCTTCTTGCATTCTGAATTGCTGTACCCATCGGGAAGATGTAATCAGGCTTGTTTTCTGTCATATTTTCAACAAGAGCCATAGCACCTGTTATGTTTGCATAAACTGCTTCAAGCGTATCTGTTGCAGTATAGTGGAACATATTCTTGTCTGCCCAGTCCTGAACCCATGCAACCTTTGCCTGAGGCTGTTTTGACTTAAGCCATGCAACCGTGTCGCCAAGTCCCTTTACAAAATGATTTGCATAATCGTCCTGTGCTGACTCATGCCAATCCTGAATAATAATCAAATCCCATGTGTTGTTAGTTAATGCATTGTTGTATGTTGCATAATCGCCATGTGACGGATTTGTTCCTGCGTAATAGTGTGAATGTGTGCTTGTGTACATCTGGCGTCCACCAAAGAACAGAATTGAATGATATACCTCTGTGTCAAGACCCGCAGCGTACATATCGCTTCTTATATCATTAATCCATCTTGTGTGGTCATATGTATGGCTGTTACCGATTGATAAAACTCTTAATTTTATAAGCTTAATCTGTTTGTCATTAGCCTCAGCATATGCTGCTGCCGCTGTGTGAAGATTACATTTAACCTCAAAATCAGTATTCGGGAATGCTGCAGCATCAATATTAGAAACATTGTCCGGAATTACCACTTTTTCAAGATTTGCAAAGCCTGTTAAGCTGTTTGCACTGATTGAAGCAATACGTGAACCAAACTCAATTGTTTCTGCATCAGCATACTCACTCCAGGGAGTTTCTGCAAAGCTTGCATATTCAGGCATTGCACCTGTTCCGCTGATTGTAAGAGTTTTACTTGTTGCATTGTATTCCCCTGTGAATTCATATGACTCTACAGTAAATGAAACAGGAGCCGCCGCCTCTGCCAACGGTTCAAAGTTTGTTAAATCTCTTAAAACAAATGCTTTTGCAGTGTAATTGCCTGCTTTATACAACGATGTATCTACATAGTAATTATAGTAATCGCCTTCTCTTGCTCCGCCGTGTGACATACTGAAGAGCTTACCGTCCTTGTAAATTGCTGTCACAATAACAGGGTTTGGTGTAAGTGCATAAAGCTTACCCGGATAATACGCAGATGCTTTAACAATATTGTTTGCATAGCTTACCTTAAGCCCTGCAGGTGCAAGAACAATTACTTTGCTTGTTTTGGTAAGCATTCTTCCTCCTGCTTTGATTGTTGCTGTAAGCATTGAATTTTGGTTAACAGCAGGCATAGTGATTGTGCCGTCCGTTGCGATAAGATTTGCGTTGCTTGATGACCAGGTTACATCAAAGCCGCCTACCGATGATGGCAAATTAATCTTTGTCTCTGTTGTTCTGTCCGGCAACGAAATACATTCGATTGCATCAAGCATTTTGTCTTCATAAATTGCAATATTATCAATATAATATGAAATTCCGCTGCCTGTACCTCTTGTTCTGAATATACGAGTTATATCTGTAATACTTGAATCTAAAAACGGAGCGTCATTTACATAATTTGTACCATCAACATACACATCAAAGGTGCCTTTTGTTTCATCAACATAAATCTTCATATTGTATGGCTGACCTGTTTTGGTTGCAGCCAAAAACAGTTTAGTTGCATTGCCTGCTGAAACATAGTAAAAATTCCCTTGCCACACCTTTACGTAAAATGCATCAGTAAAACCACCACTTGAGGTCTTGCCTGCTGTAGAAAATAGTTCGATGTTTTTAAGCTCGTCAGCTACAAAATCAAATTCAATTACAAATTTATCAACACCATCAAGCACCGAGCCCGGCACAATATCGGTGTAAAATGTGGCTTCTTTGTTATTTGGGTCAGCTTTATTAGCAGAATTGTCAACCTTTACTCTGCCGTTGTCAACAGACGCGTTGTGTGCAGAAACCACCTTTAAAGAATTGTTGCTTAAAAGTGTTCCTGTCGGAACGGCTGTAACTCCTGAAAAATCTTCAGATGCAAGACGTGTGATGCCGCTTCCTTCTTCAAACTTAACTTCTTTATAAACCTTGAAATCGTCATAATATGTAGTTGCATTGCCTGCTGTACCCCACATAATCATACGATATACCGGGTCTTTTGCTTTGCCGGGATAATTATATAATTCGTTAGCTGTTACAACCTTTGTGTTATCAATATATACATCATACGTACCTGTTGCCGAGTTTATTACATTGTTGAAAACAATCTTAACATTGTACCATGTGTTTGCCGAATACCCCTTTACAGGTGCAATATAATCATAACGACCAACTCTTATATATCCACCGTCAAGTGCGATTTTCATACCATTCGCTGTGCTGGTATCACTTAAGAAAAACAGATTGTTAAATGCACCCACGGTTGGTTGCATAAACTTGAACTCTATTGTAAAATCGCCTGAAAGCGGGCTGTCTGTCTGCAAAAATATTTTTGAGGCTGCACCGCTTGTAGGAGCATATTTAAGCGTACCATTTTCAACACTTGCATTTTCTATATTGCTTAAAACCTTAAAGCTGCTGTTGCCAAATGCATCATTAGTTTTGTAACCTGTTACATTACTAAAATCCTCATTGACAATTACATCATTTCCCGAATAACTTCCGAGAAAATCTGCACCAAAAACAACAGATGAAAACATTGTTGTTAAAAGTGCAAGCATACAAAT
>JAZNGX010000132.1:0-2117 GCA_045576675.1 Clostridia bacterium
GGTAATATGGCTTCTCAGGGCACAACACCCAGAAAGTTCACAGACCTTATCGGTTCACTCTGTGACCTTACAAGCGGCTCAGGCGACAAGGGTACACCCGTTGTACTTGTTCAGGGCTACTTTGATAACTACACAAACTGATAAAAAGCACCCTCTGGGTGCTTTTTTGATACGAGATTAAAAGTGATTGAAGGAGAAGTTTTATGTATAGTAAGGTTTACGTAGAAATCACCAATATATGTAATCTGAGCTGCTCCTTTTGTCACGGGCATAAGAGAGCGCCAAGGCGAATGAGTACAGAAGAATTCTCGTTCAGTCTTTCAGCACTCACCGATAAGACAAAATATATCTATTATCACCTTATGGGAGAGCCTCTGACACATCCTCAGCTTCACGAGTTTATAAAAATGGCGGGGGAAAGGGGATTCAAGTCAGTTGTAACAACCAACGGAACACTTTTGAAAAAAAGTGGCGAAGAGCTTCTTTCTGCAGGACTATATAAAATAAATTTATCCGTACACAGCTTTGAAGGTGGAAACGATGCTGCGCATTTACGGTATATCCGTGAGCTTGCAGAGTTCTCTGAAAAAGCGGCTAAAGAGGGCACTATAGTTGTTTTCAGAATGTGGAACAATGGCTTTGACGCAGGCAGAAATGAAACGACCTTCAACCTTCTTAAAGAGCTGATTCAGGGTGAGTGGGCGGAAAACACCCGTGGTATCAGAATACGTGATAAAATCCACATTGAATGGGGAGAACGCTTTGAGTGGCCTGACAGTGAAGCAGAAATCAAGGGCGACAAGTTTTTCTGCTACGGACTGAAGGACCATTTCGGTATTCTTTCAGACGGTACGGTGGTGCCGTGCTGCCTTGACAGCGACGGTATAATCAATCTTGGTAACGTGTTCATCGAAAGCTTGGATACTATTCTTAACTCCGACAGAGCAAAGGCTATTGCAGACGGTTTTGCAAAGGGAGAAACGTCAGAGGACTTGTGTAAAAGATGTGGATATGCTCAACGGTTTATTAAGTGAACGGCAAAGCCGTGACGGAAGGAGTAACTCAGCACCCCCGGAGGAGTGCTGAATCGTTTTAGTTTTCACTTGAACTCACAATACTATCCACTGTTTTAGATGTTTCAAATTAGAGAACAGCCCCATCGTTGTTTTCTTGCCTGATCTTTGATAATTCGACCTTATACTCATACCAAAAGACAAACGAAACAATCGCAATAATCAGTGATAATATAGCAAAACATAAAAACATATCATCATAGTTATAATTATATAACAAATATGATACTAGCATCATCGTAGTCCACAATGCTTTTGTTGTTTTTTGAAATACAAACAATTTATATATGCGTCTACCTTTTTGATTCGCCATTTTTTCTTTTGTAAGCAACCCATCACAAACAAAACAAACAATATTAGTAAACATATAAAAAGATAATGTTATTGTTATAGTAATTTCATCTAGTATTTCGTGATAATGTAATATTCCTGATATAATTGCCACTACGATTGAAAGCATATAAAATATATTACTAACTTTTTTTATTTTATAACAAATCATACAGATCACCTTTTCCATCCCATGAATGATAAGATACAACCACGTTTTCGCCTAGCGATGCACTCCAAATGCTCACCTTAAAAATTGCTACACCTTTATTTTTATCCATTTCTCGTTTAAAGGTTTTTCTATCAGCATAATTAATAATATTTACAATAATATGAGCGACACTTATTATTGTTTTTATATAAGTAAACATTGAAGCACCTTTCCCTAGGAACACAGGGGGACGGTTCTATGTGTTAATAAAATTTTCTGACCAAACCAAAACTAACACCCGTCAGCCTGCTCACCTGTCGCATAGACAAACCTTTATTTTTAAACTCATTTAGATACTCTTCTTTATCGCATTCTGATAATTGCTGAAATTCAGAAGCATTTGAGCATCCTGAACTCATTTCAATTATACGCTTTGCCTGTTCGTCTGTCAAGCGGACAAATGATTTGTCTTCCATCTCCAGACACTTATCAGAATTATCTTCACTGTTGAATACCTTAAACTGTTGTCAATCGATCTTTATGTATACAAAAAAACAAGCAGC
>JAZNGX010000133.1:0-4394 GCA_045576675.1 Clostridia bacterium
CGCATAATAAAAAAACTAAAATCTGCTCTCATCATACATATCTTCATTTTTGATTATTTCTATACGCTTTTCGTAAGAATTCAATCCCTCTTTAACAAAACAGCAGACAAATCTAATTTTATATTATAGATGATTATTAAATCTTGTTGCTGTAATCAAGCCATTATCCACATTAAGCCTACATATACGTGCCGTTCTGGCTTCAACATATTTAGAAGAATTGTTACTATGATAATCACGGCCGTGATATATTGCATAATATTCGCCCTTGTACTTAATTACGCTATTATGACCTGTTCCTTCTTCAAAATCATTTTTTATCATTACAGGTGAGAATTTTCCATTATCAGTATGCTTTACAAAATTAATATTTGTCAAATCGGTTTCATCTGTTTTTGCAGCACTATATCCGATGTGATATGTATCGTCCTGGTAGCATCCGCCGCTATACATTACATACTGCCAATCCCCTTCTTTAAACCAGAATGGTCCCTCAATAGTAAACCAGGTATTCCCATCAACACAGTTAGGTCTGTACTGTTCCTCAATAAAATCGGGTTTTATAACCTCCTTGGGACAGTATGCAGGCGTGAATGGGTCAATTAACTTATCTATATATACCCTTGTACCTATTTTTTCGCCTTTACAATTATTCTGCGCATACCACAAAAACAAGCCTGCTTCTGTTTTCACAACGTGGGAATCAATTGTAAAATAATCATAAAGGCACTTCTCGTCCTTAAAAGGACCTAAGGGTGAGTCAGAGCACGCAACGTGCATAAACTGTTTTATCTCATTGTTATCGCAGGACACATACATATAATATTTATCGTTATATTTAATTACAGACGGTGCCCAGAAATCCCTACCGCCTTTAAACCGTGTAACCACTCCCTCATAATTCCATACACCAAATAGGTCATCGGCACTGTATGCCTCAACACCCTCTTTGGCTGTAACATACAAATATAATTTATCGCCATCATCAAAAACAAACGGGTCGGGTTGATTTTTGCCTTTTACATTAAATGACATTTTCATAATATCATACCTCTTAATAAAGTATATCATACATTTGTACGAAGTGTAACATCGTTTTGTATTTGATTTATTTTTCTATATACCCAAGCTCAACAAGCTTATTCTTAACCAGATTTGCAAGAAGTCTGTAACCTGTTACATTGTAGTGAACACCATCACTTGCAAGGAATGCTGCAGGCACCTTGCCACTTGAAATTGCAGACTGGTCTGCTGAAGATATAGTAATACCAGCATCGGTAAATGCTTTTGCTGACATAAAATACTCTCTTAAATCAATGAAATGACTGGCAAAGGCCTGTTTTAGTGCTGCGTTTATTGTAGGGCAGTCGTTATAATCAGAATATGTCAGACCGATAACAACATATTTACCATTTGGATTAGCATATTCAATCTGCTTTTTAATAAGCTTTACAAGGGCTTCCGGCGATTCCCCTGAGTGAAGATTATCACTGGTCCACCCCCTGTTTGTACCTGTAAAAAATACGTTAATATCTGTTTTTATGTTACGTGCATTTGGTATCAGCTCATCGCCTACTTTGCACTCAACCGCCGTGCCCGTTGTCTTTCTTGTAAACTTAGCGTATTTAAGAGGTCTCGGTTTTCCGCCGCTGTAATCCAGCTCAGTAGTCAATGTACCCTCTACGCCATTTATAGTACAAGGATTCCAGTATCCTTCATTAAATGCAGGAGCAACAACGCCGGCATATCTGCCGTCTTCATATGCCGCAAACTTAATGTCTACTGTATCGCTTGCAGGGATAGTTACTGCCTCAGTAAGTTTAATTTCAAACGTGCCCTGACGTGCCGCAATGGTCGTTGAAGTTTCCGCTCTCACTCCAAGATTATATACTTTCATACCAGTAAGGCTTGCTAAAACTGCAGGGTATGATTGTGTAGCAGAATTCACTTTATCACCATATGTAAGGCTATCACCCCAGCATGCAATAGCATCCTCATATTCATATTTCGGCACATAAATTCTGAAATGACTTGCCACCTCAGCAACCTTGCCTGATATATTACTGTTCGCACCTGACACTGCTACATTAAATGCTCTGTAATTAAATGAACCCCACCATTCATCATCAATAACAACTATGTTCGTGGTTACATTACCCGGCCTTGCAGTGTTCTTCTCTGAAAGACTCTTCCAGCCTTCAGGGCGATATTGGTATCCGGAATCTACAACAAGAAGTGTTCCGTCAGGCAGATCTGCCTTAGAAAACATTTTTGAGCTTATAAAGTTATTCGCATAACTGTCTGTGGCACTTGTTGTCTTGTTGCTCCCAGAGGTTGACAAATAATATGACGAACCCTGAGGCTCCCAATCGATTTCGCTGTAATTTCTCACATCAAAGCCGTCCATTTTCTTTGGTACATAAATTCTAAAATGGCTTGCAACTTCATCAACCTTACCTGATATATCTGTATTTGCACCTGCTACAGCAATGTTAAATGCTCTGTAATTAAATGAACCCCACCACGAATCACTTATCTCAATAATATTTGTTGTTACGTTGTCAGGTCTTGTACCTGTATAAACTGCGTTTTCTGCAACCCAGCCTTCGGGACGGTACTGATATCCGCTGTCAATTACAATAAGTGCTCCGTTTGGCAAATCGCCTTTTTTAAATCTCTTTGATGATATAAATCTTTTTGATGTTGCATCACCTGTAATTCTATTATATCCTGTGGTGCAGTAATAGTACGATGACCCCAGAGGCTCCCAATCAAGTAATTCATACTTAGAAAAATCATACTGAGGTTGGGGATTAACAGGCGTGTTTTCTCCTAAAGAAGTTACCTCATAAGGTTTTTGCACAGCATTTTTCACACACTGCTTAGCAACTTCCAGGTGCTGTGATGTTACATAAGTTTTATCCGGAACATAAGTAAGGTCATCTATCGGCATACCGGTAATTTTATGGAACCATGTCATCCCTGCAACAAATCTGCCAAAATTAAGGGTCAGATGATATCCGTCACGCGTTAGTGTATCACCTACAAAGCTTGTTCTTGCATTCTGAATAGCCGTACCCGACGGGATAACATATGCTATTTCTTCATTTGGCAACACTTTTGAGTTTACTGTTGAAACAATAGCGTTATACATAGTCATCTGGTTATTTGCATATTTTGAAAAATCCCCGTGGGTACTGTTACCCTGATATGCACAGGTCATATGCCACGCAAGTTTGGCATTAGGATTAGTTTTATATTTGTTTACATATTTAATAAGATATGGTAAATAAGTATCATATGAAGTCGGAATACCAGAATATCCGCTTGCCTGCTGTAAAGTAATCACATCCCACTTCTCATCTCTTAAACCCGTTACCAAAGAAGCACTTGTGCTTACATCCTTCCATGTGCCGTCCTCGTTTTTACTATATCTGTATACCGAACTGTTGTATTTTGCATTGTTATAATGTGTCTGAAGAGTACATCCTCCTATATACGCATAGCCCACTATAACGTTGTCGAAACCGGCATTTTTTGCAATATCATATAACCACTTTGTTGCATCTTCGCTAAAGCTGTTACCTATAGAAAACACTCTGAAGGTGCGTATTGTCTTTTTCTCAGCTGTGCAAATCGGAACCATATTTTTAGTCCAGACAAATGGTTTTACTGTGTGTACCATATCAGTTATTTCGGTATTGTAGGTGAAAGTATTTTTGCCAAACAATATAGCTTTGTTGCCTGACATCTCTACTTTTTTAAGCCTGCCATCCTCTTCATAGTGAGCAAGTATAATGTTATATGTATCACTAACTGTCGCAGAACTTGTAAATGAACCGCTTACAACAAGTTCATCCTGTGTATATGTAACACCTACAGTGGCATTACTGAACGTAGTATCTTGTGCATATGCAACACTTAATATCATACAAAACACTACTGTTAAAAATAATAATAACTTTTTCATAGTCGAACCTCCTTATAAAGCGATTATAACACTTGACCATTTGATTGTAAACGCTCCGCGAAAAAGAAAGCGAATTTTTAATTGGTATATTTGAATAGTATCATTTTTTGTATGAATTTTAAGATTTAACCAAATTCTGCAACAAAAAAGCAGGAAAGCAACTATATTACTTCCCTGCAAATATAACATCAACGAATTGAATTTCTGTATTCTTTTGGTGCTACTCCGTAATATTCTCTAAACTGCTTAGTGAAATACGAAGAATTACTGTATCCTAAAATACTTGATATGTCATTAATCTGACATTGCGGCATTTTAAGCAATTGGGTTGCTTTTTCCATCCTGACAGAAATAACATAATCATTAAAGCTCATACCCATTTCTTTTTTGAACAGCTTACCTAAATAGTTAGGCGAATAAAAAA
>JAZNGX010000134.1:0-22994 GCA_045576675.1 Clostridia bacterium
GGTACAACTTCAACCTTTAAAATATTAGTGTTTCCGGGAGTGTCAATCGGAACTCCCGCAGCGATAACAACCATATCACCCGGATTTATTAAGTCAATTTGCTTAGCACAATCAATTGCGTGCAAGAATAATTCGTCAGAATTTGTCTGGTAACGTGCAAGTACTGGGTATACACCCCATGAAAGTGCAAGCTGATGGAATGTCTTTTCTACAGGTGTTGCAGCAACAATCGGCTCAAACGGTCTGAATTTAGACATTCTTCGTGCAGTCTGTCCATACTTTGTTACGGCTATAATAGCTTTTGCTTTTATGTCACGTGCAGTTGTGCAAGCGGCATCGCAAACTGCGTTTGTTGTGTCTGTTACGTCGATTTCATAATCAAAGCTGTTGTATGAATTCAGTTCAAAAGAGTCACGCTCTGCTTGCTCTGAAATTTTTGCCATAACCTTAACTGCAAGCACCGGAAACTTTCCTACGGCAGTTTCACCTGAAAGCATTACTGCTGAAGTGCCGTCAAACACTGCGTTTGCAACGTCTGTTATTTCTGCTCTGGTGGGATTTGGGTGGCTTATCATTGATTCCAGCATCTGTGTGGCAGTTATAACCATTTTGCCTGATTTGTAGCACTTCTTAATAAAGCGTTTTTGTAAACCTGGCAGTCTTTCGTATTCAACCTCAACTCCCATATCACCTCTTGCAATCATTATTCCGTCTGATTTTGCAAGTATTTCATCAAAATTATCAACACCCTCATTGTTTTCAATTTTTGATATGATTTTTATGCTGTGGCCACCATTATAGTTAACAAATTTCCTTAATGCAATAACGTCTTCTTTGCATCTCACGAACGAGCTTGCAATGTAATCAACATCGTTTTCAATGCCGAACATAATGTCCTTTTTGTCTTGCTCGCTCAAATATTCAAGCTCAAGGTGTACGTTTGGTACATTTATACCCTTGTGGTTACTTAGTTTGCCGCCGTGAACTATTTCGCAAATTATTTCTGTTTCTGTACATTCCTTTACAACTGCATCGATGTTGCCGTCGTCTATAAGTAGCTTGTTGCCAGGTGTAAGTTGTGAAGGCAAATCCTTGTAGGTTATTGAAGCTGTTTTGTTGTTGCCGATAATATCCTTGGTTGTAAGTGTGAAAATATCGCCATCATTAACATATGCGTGGTCATTTTCAAAATCTTTAAGTCTTATTTCAGGGCCTTTTGTATCTAACAGTATAGATAGAGGAACACCCAGCTTGTTTCTGACTTCTTTAATCATTTCAATTGTTTCTTTGTGATACTCGTGGTCACCGTGTGAAAAATTCAGTCTTGCAACATTCATACCGTTTTTAATCAACTTCTCTAACGTTGCTTTGTTTCTGCAGGCAGGACCTAAAGTGCAAATGATTTTAGTTTTTCTCATAGTTTTTCTCCTTTTTGCTTATTATTACCACTGCACCAAGAATTAATATAATTCCTGTTAATAAACTTAAATTTATCTGTTCTTTGAAAAAAACAATGCTGAATATTGAGGCAGATAATGGTTCAATTATCGCAAGCGAAGCGGCAACTCCTGCCGGAAGGTTTTTTAAACCAAGAGTATATAACAAATAGGGCATAGTGCAAGTTACAATTGCAACACCGATTGACCATAAAACAATCGGACACCCTCCTGCCGATATTTTTATTGCAATATCAATCGGGCTTGTGATTATTGCAGACGACAGTGCCGCAAACACAAAGCAATAAGCAGTGCAGGTTAAAGGATGCAACCCCTTTCGCATTTCGATTTTTGTGACGATATTATATGTGCTGTAAGAAACGGAAGCCATAAAGCCCAAAAATATTCCATACGGAGTAAATTTCATATCACCAAGCATTCCTGTAACAAGTATGCAGCCAACAATTGTCATTATTACTGCTAAGATTTTGTTGCGGTTAAGCCTTTCGCCAAAAAAAGCGACAGAGTAGCACATCACAACGATAATAGCAGTGTACATTAATACCACAGCGACAGAAACACTTGTCTCAGTAATTGCAGAGTAATAAAACGCACCCGTGCAATACATAGATAATCCGCTTAAAATATGAAGCGGCAAATGCTTAAGCTTTGTTTTGAATTCTGACGGATTAGCAAAAAGTATATATGTAAGAATTAAGATGGCGGATATTATTGTTCTTATAGCTGCTGTTTCGGGTGAGGTTATGCCGGTTGTGTCAGGCAGAATATTAACAAATATGCTCGATGCACCCCAACCAATACCCGCTGCAATCACGTAAATTAATGCTTTCTTGTTCATAAATTTAACCTTCTTAAAAACTTGTATTTCCAAATAAACCCATAATATCATATCACACTTTGATGCCGATTGCAACAGTATTGACAAATTTATTGGTATAATGATAAAATAAATAGGGTGATAAAAATGAAAAAGTTTATTAGTTTATGTTTAATGCTTGCTGTTTGCTTGGGGGTGTATGCTGCACCCGGAGATGTTGCGGGCAATATTTATTATACGGATATTAAAGCTTACATATTTGAAACACCTATAACCTCGTATAATATTGGAGGCAAAACAGTGATTGATGCTGAAATCCTTAATTGGTATTATGGCTTTGATGTGTACTGGCACGAAGATACAAGACGGCTTGAAATATCTGATAAGGGATATAGAATGATGTCATTTCAAGCTATGTCCGGTGAGCTTGTTGAAAGTGCGGATGGCATTACCGGTGAGGTTTACGGCAACTATTACGAAACAGATATAATAACAACACTAAATGGTTCTGAAATAGAAAGCTATAATATTGGAGGAAGAACGTTTATTGTTGCAGAAGCAATGCGTGATTTCGGCTACATTGTTGACTGGAACGAAACACTTAGAACATTGACTATACTAAAACAGATGGATTTGTATAAAACAGAAACTGAATATGGTATTATAAAATCTATGGACAGACCCGATACTGTAGAAAGGCACGGTACTTATAAAAGAGGAATGCTTGTTGGTGACGGTGAAATTCCCACTAAATCCAATCAGACCTTTCACGGCACAGGGATAACTGATAATTATATAAGACTTTCAGATTTGGCTTATATATTAAATGCGGATGTTAAGCTTGTTGAAAACACGCATAAATCAGAAACACAGCTTGTAAACGGAGTTTCTTATCAGCAGGAGTATTATGAATATTATATCGATTTTAACTATGATACCGCTATTGTGCCTGAAGTCGTTCCAACCAAGGATGAATATGAGTTTGAAATGTGTGAAGAAATTGCAAGTGTGCATTCTGTAGGACTTGTAGTTAATGGGGAGGACATCGGCATAGTGAATTTTAATCCAAAGTCTCAGCAGGATTATCGTACAAATATACGTGTAATTAACAAAGAAATACTTATACCAATGTATACTGCGGCAAAAATTCTTGGCTATTCTTATATTAATTGAGAAAAATTGACAAAAAAATTAAAAAAATGTTTGATTTTTTGTTAAAAATGTAGTATAATGCTCATAGAAAGATTTTTTCACAATCGAAAGGTGGGCTAATTAATGAAAATTACAGACATCAGAGTAAGGAAAATTAATGCAGAAGGTAGAATGAAAGCAGTAGTGTCGGTAACATTTGATGAAGCTTTTGTGATTCACGATATCAAGGTGATTGAGGGACAGAACAAGCTGTTTGTGGCTATGCCAAGCAGAAAAACTCCCGATGGCGAATTTAAGGATATCGCCCACCCGATTAACGCGGAAATGAGAGAAATTATGCAAAATGCCATAGTTGAAAAATATATGGAGGTTAAGGACGCAGAGTCTGAAGCATAACAAAAGAAAAGTCAAAAGGAATTACCCTTGGGTGATTCCTTTTTAAATGGAGGTCAGAATATTGTCATTAAAAATTATATATGGCAGAGCAGGTAGCGGAAAAACAGGCTGTTGCTTTGACTCAATTAAACAAATGGCCGATGAAGATAAAAAAATACTTGTTCTTACGCCTGAACATATTTCGTTACAAACGGAAAGTAGCATTGCGGCGATAAATGGGATAAAGAAAACTGTTGAAATTATAGTGTCAGGCTTTGGCAGACTTGCGACAACTGTTTTTTCAAAGGTTGGGCCTGTTGCAGCTGATTACGCAGATAATTGTGTTAAGTCAATGCTGATAAAAAGAATATTGTTAAATAATGCAAAAAAGCTTACAGTGCTTGCAAAGGTTTCTGAAAAAGATGGTTTTGCGGCAAGTCTTCTTGATACAATCAACAGCTTGAAATCAGCCGCGATATCTCCTGAAAACCTGCGTTTATCAGCACAGTCAGCAGATAATATACTTACTGCAATGAAGCTTACAGATATAGCGTTTGTTTATGAAAAGTATGAAAATGAGTTTTCAGGCAATTTTTATAATTCTGACGATAATCTTTTGCACCTTTGCGAAAAAATCAAAAGCTTTGAATTGTTTAAGGGATATTATGTGTATATCGATGGGTTCAACGGTTTTTCTAAGCAACAGTATGATGTTATTGCTGCTTTGCTAAATAATGCCGCCTGTGTAACAGTAACCTGCCCTACAGATACTCTGGAAAACAATGAAGCCTCTGTGTTTTTCAGAGGAATAACAATGGCAGATAAGCTTTTAAAGCTTGCTTATGATATGAATGTTGAAGTGTTGCCTAACACTTTTCTTGATAAATGCTATAAGCTTAAGGGAGAATTGTTGCATATTGAAAAAAATCTGCATAGCTATCCCTTTGAAAAATATATCGGTGTACCTGAAAATTTAAGTGTCTATGAAGCAACAGACTATTATGATGAGGTGCAAAAAACTGCAACAGAAATATTTGCGTTATGCCGTGACAATGGCTATCGCTATAAGGATGTTGCGGTAGTTTTCCGCAAATCTGATACATATCTGCCACTTCTAAAAAAAGTGTTTGCTGATTATGATATTCCGTTGTTTGCAAACGAAAAAGCTGATGTTTTGCAGCACCCGTATATTGCTTATATGTTATCTGCTTTTGATGTGGTAATAAATAAGTTTTCGCCAAATTCACTGATTAAGTGGATTAAAGCGGATTTTCACAATGTTGATAAAGCAGACGTTTATTTGCTTGAAAATTATATTGTTGCTGCAGGCAGTAATGAAAAAATGTGGAGCAACGAATTGAAATATAATGGCGGACTTGACGATGATGATTTTGAGCGTGTTAAATATATTTCAACTGATATATTAAAGAGTATTCTTAAATTTTCAGCAATGCTTAAGGGCAGAAAAACCTTCAAAAGTGTTTCAACTGCTTTTACAGAATTGCTGAGCGAAGATTATATTATGAATAAATACAATCAGTTAGCTGAAAATGTAAGTCTGCAAAAAGCAGAGGAGTACATAACTGTTTATAACGCACTTGTTAATGTAGTGAACCAAATAAACAATGTGTTTGGTGATAGCAGTGTTACTGCTGAGAAATACCTTGCAATATTGCGTTCAGGTCTTAGCGGGGCAGAACTTGGTCAGATTCCTGCTGTTGTTGACTGCGTAACTGTAAGTGAGCCTGATTTATATAAAGATAATAAAAAGGTTGTATTTTTGTTAGGGGTAAATGAAGGTGTATTGCCAAAGGGGTATATAAACGAAGGCATACTGTCGGATAATGATAAGAAGCTGCTTGAAAGCTGCGGATATGAAGCACCTGATAACAATGTAATAAAGCATAAGGCTGAAAACTATCTTATATATACTGTGCTAACAGCGGCATCAGATAAGCTTTTTGTGTCTTATTCAGCAGCAGACCTTGACGGCAATACAGTTGAGCCTTCAAGGGTAATAACACGGTTGCTGGATTTGTTTCCTGATTTGAAGCTTAAAAAAGGTGTATTTGCAGATAACAATGAAATTGACGCTGTTATACCCACATTTAACCGTTTGGTGGCAGATGCTTACAAGGAGTATACGCCAACACTTGAGCAATGGTATAAGGAAAACAAGCCCGTGCTTTATAATATTATAGAAAAATCACGACAGTATAAAAACGTGCCTCAAATGTTGAGAAGTGATGTTATTAAGGCGTTGTATGGGCAAACGCCGTATTACAGTATTTCAAAAATTGAGCAGTATAACAGGTGTGCATTTGCGTATTTCTTAAACTATGGACTTCGTGCAAAACCCAGAAAGGAAAACTCACCAAAGTCGGCAGATTTGGGAACTATAATGCACGAGGTTATTGAAAAATACACATTGTATGCCAAAGAAGTAGGCTTTGATAATATATCAAAGGAGCAGTGTTACAAGCTTGCACAAGAGCTTACCGAGCAAAGCTTAAAGCTATACCTTGGTGAGAATTATTTTGAAAGCCGTACAGGCAGAACTGCACTTAGAAAAATATCGGGCATTTTAAAGGGCGTTTTATGGAATATAACAGGGTTTTATAAGGAAAGCGATTACGAGCTTTATGGATGTGAGGTTGCTTTTGGCGGAGACGGTGAATTTCCACCCATTGAAATTGAACTCGAAAATGGTGCAGTAGCAAAGCTTACCGGTAAAATCGACAGAGTTGATATATTAAAGGCACAAGACAGGTATTATGTAAATGTAGTTGATTATAAATCGTCGGACAAAACAATCGACTATGGCAAAACTTTTTTTGGTCTGCAAATTCAGTTGCCTGTTTATATTGAAGCAATTTGTAAGTTTTTATCGCAGAATAATAATGTTTTAACTGTACCTGCGGCAATGCTTTACTGCAAGATTGATTATTCGCCTGTGGGCGGCAGCCGTGATTATTCTGAAGAAAAAATCACTGAAGAAATCAAGAACAGCCTTAAAATGAAGGGCTTGATTGTTGACAGCATTGACGTAAGCGAAGCGATGGGGAAAACATATGCAGTAAAGCCCGATGTCACAAAGCATCAGGTGGAAAAAATGTGCACAGCTGCGTACAAAAAGATTAAAAGCACCATAGATGAAATTATGACAGGTAATATAAGTATTTTGCCTGCAAATACAAATGGAAGAAGCAGTTGCGAATATTGTGATTATGCAACTGTATGCTCTTTTGACCCATTGTTTGGAAATGAACAAAAAATAATAGATAAAATAAGTAAGGAGGAATACTTTGAATATGTCGGTAAAATGGACTGAAAACCAATTAAAAGCAATTAATTCCTCCGGAAATAACATACTTGTTTCTGCTGCAGCCGGTTCAGGGAAAACCGCTGTTTTGGTCGAAAGAGTAATTAAGCTTATTACTGACAAGGATAATCCGGTATCACTTGACAGATTGCTTATGGTTACTTTTACCAACGCGGCTGCGGCAGAAATGAAAACCAGAATATATAAAGCAATTACAAAGTGCATTGCCGAGGACCCTGATAATGCAGTGCTTCATAATCAATTGTCTCTTTTAGGTCAGGCACAGATTACAACAATTCACGCATTTTGTCAGAATATGCTAAGGGATAATTTTTACAGTGCAGGGGTTTCACCTGATTTTTCAATAATTGATAATGTTGTTGAAAATGAGCTTAAGGCGACGGCGGTTGAACAAGCTATAGAAGAGGCATATGAGCTTTATCCTGAAGAAACAGAACAGCTTATGACTGCTTATGGCGGAAGGTTTGATGATAGCAGATTAAAAAATCTTATTCTTGCATTGTATAAATTTATTCAGTGTCAGCCACAGCCTGAAAAGTGGCTCGATGATGTGTGCAGGCTCTATTCCGGTGATTTTGCGGACACCTGTTGGGCAAAGTATCTGATACAAAGTGCAGCTGCAGATATTAAAGAAATGCTTTTGCGTTATGATGAAGCACTTAAGCTTTCTGAAAACGGTAATGCTGATACGTATTTAAGCTTTTTAAGCAGTGAACGTGAGCTTATGCGTTATGTATATACTCAACTTGACGGTGAGTGGGAAGGTGCATATTCGGCTATTAACAAGATGGTGTTTGAAACAATGCCGCGAAAGTCAAAAGACAGTGATTCTGAATGTGCAGCTATGGCGAAGGCTATACGTGACAGCATAAAAAAGAACTATAAAGAGATTGCTAAGTGCTTTTCTGCCCCAAATGATGTTATTACTGACGAGCTTAAAAACCAATATGGTTTAATTGACTGCTTAAGAAAAATGACTGTACGCTTTGGTGAATTATACAGTGAAGCTAAAAGTGAAAAAAATTCACTTGATTTTGATGACCTTCTTCATATAACGCTTGACAAGCTGTTGTCGGACGAAAACAATGTAAAAGAATTAAAAAACAGATTTGATGAAATATTAGTTGACGAGTATCAGGATACCAATGCGGTTAATATAGCTATATTTGAAAAATTATCTAATGGCAAAAACTTGTTTATGGTTGGCGATGTTAAGCAAAGCATATACGGTTTTTTAAATGCTCGTCCAGAAAGCTTTACTGAACGTTATAAAAGCTATTCTTTTGACGGGAATGAGCTTGGTATGAAAATACCTTTGTCAAACAACTTCAGAAGTGCTGACAATGTATTGTGTTTTATTAACAGATTATTTGAGCGTATAATGTGTGAAGAAAGTGCCGGAATTGATTATACTGATGACCAGAAGCTTATATACTCAAATGCGCTGATTGATACAAGCATACCGGTTGAAGTGCATTTGCTTGAAACAAAAGATGATGAGGGAGAATACCCCGATGGTGATAAGCTTGGGAACGAAGCTTTCTTTACTGCAAAGCGGATTCTTTCTCTTGTTGAGGTTGAAAAACCGCTTGTTTATGATGACAAGCTTAAAGCTTCACGTCCTGTAACTTACAGTGATATTGCTATTCTTGCACGGTCTGTTAAATCAGATACTGCAATGGAATTTACAAGGCAGCTTGCGTTAATGGGAATACCTGTTACGTGTGAAGAAACAGGCAGTTATCTTATGACAATTGAAATATCAACTGTTATTTCGTTTTTAAAGATAATAGATAATCCGTTTCAGGATATACCTATGCTTGCGGTTATGAGAAGCCCTATGTTTTCCTTTACAGAAAATGAACTTGCACAAATCAAGGCGAGCAACCCGACTTTGCCTTTTTATAAAGCGGTTTTTGCCAGCGAGAGTGATAAGGTTAAGGTATTTGTAAATATGCTCGATGAGCTTACTGAGTACGCAAAAACAGAATCACTTGAATTGCTTATTGAAAGGATTATAACTGTAACGGGGTATTATTCGTTTGTTGGTATGCTGCCTGACGGAAAGCAGAGAATGGCAAATCTGAAATTACTTGGACGGCGTGCAAATATGTTTGAGCAAGGCGGTCACAAAAGTATTTTTGAATATATTACATATATTAATGCAATGCTTGCAGGCGATAGTGAGTATAAAACAGCAAAAGTATTAAGCGAAAATGAAAACGCTGTGAAGATAATGACGATTCATAAAAGTAGGGGACTTGAATTCCCGTTTGTATTTGTTGTTCAGTGTGGAAAACGCTTTGCATTCAGAAACAATATGAGCGATATTCCTGCTGTTTTTGATGCGGATTATGGAATCGGCTTTGACTATTTTGATGATGCAAAGATGATAAAGTATCCGTCTATGCCAAAGCTTGCAATAAAAAAGCATAAGCTTCATAAAGAGCTTGCTGAGGAAATCCGTGTGCTTTATGTTGCACTCACCCGTGCAAAAAACTTCCTGTGCATCATAGGAAGTGTGGATGATGCAGAAGGTAAGCTGGAAAAATGGAGTAATTCCGTTAAAACATTAAGCTCAGTTATAAATGCAGGCTCAATGCTTGAATGGGTTGTGTTTGCTGCTTCCGATACAGGTGTTGTAAAAACACATACAATTAAAGATGTGTTGAGCAATAACCTAATTGTTTCAGGTAAGACTGATGCTGTAAAGCCAACCTCTAAAATTACATATGAGGAGATTGATAGAAAGCTGTCATATACATATAAATACAAAGCTTCCGTTCGCATACCCTCAAAGGTATCGGTAAGCGAGTTGGTTCATTCCGGAATATCGCCAAGACTTGAAAAAATCAGTGAAGGCTCAGATAAAATTACAGTAACAAAGCGCGGAACGATTGTGCATTTTGTAATGCAGAATATCAATATTTCAAAAACAACGAAAGAAGAAATAGTAAAGCAGGTTGAACATATGGTGTTACGTGGTATGATTACTGAAAATGAAAGCAAATGCGTTGATATAAAAGCAATTGCAGATTTTTTTGCTTCACCTGTTGGTATAAGACTAAAAGAATCAAAAAGAGTGCTGCGTGAATACAGCTTTTGCACTGAGCTTGAAGCAGATAAGGTTTTAGGTGTTGGTGACACCAACGAAAAGGTTTTGGTTCAGGGTGCGGTTGACTGCTTTTTTGAAGAAGATGACGGCTTGGTTGTTATCGACTATAAAACCGGTAGTATGGAGGAGTTTTATAAAAAGCAGATTTCATTGTACTCAATGTGCCTTGAAACGATATTTGGTAAGCCTATAAAGGATGCAATTATTGTAAATTTGGTATAATTTGTAAAAAACTATTGTTTATTTTATATGTTTGTGTTAAGATTGATATCAAGGAGTGATTTTATGGATAAATACAGTGTTGCAGTAATTGATGATAATAAGATTTTCTGCGAGCTAGTTGCGTTGGAAATAGCAAGAACAGAAGATATAGAGCTTATAGGCGTTGCTTATAATACAAAAGACGGTATGCAGATTATTCAGACTAAATTACCCGACCTTGTTATACTTGATAATGTTTTCAGTGGTCCTGATTGCGAAAATGACGGCATCGGCTTATTAAAAGAACTTGGAAAATTGCATCTTGTAAAAAGACCGAAGATTCTTATGATAAGCTCACTTACATCAAACGATGTTTGTGAAACGGCAGGTAAGTATGGTGCGGATTACATAATGAACAGAGGTATGAAGCTTGAAAATATTATAGAACGCATAAGAATGATAAGAGAAAACACTCTTGACCCTACCTGTATGGATAAATCCACTTTGGATTCAGGAAATAAAAAACGCAGTAATTTTCAGATTATGACAGATATTATGCACAAGATCGGTATTCCTGCAAATATTAAGGGGTATGAATACTTAAGAAAGGCTGTGCTTATTGCAATTGATGACCCAACTACACTGAGTGGTATAACAAAGGTGCTTTATCCACAAATAGCTTCTGAATATAATACTGATTCAGGTAACGTTGAACGTGCGATACGTCACGCAGTTGATACCTCGTGGAAGCGTTGCGACAGCAGAATTCTTAACGACCTGTTTCAGCCTATAATGGACAAGAAAAAGTGCAAGCCAACTAATTCTGAGGTAATAGCTACCCTTTCTCAATATATTTTACAAATTACAAAATGGAGTAATGATGATGAAAGTTTATGATGCAATAATGAGCAGAAGAACAATACGCAAATTTGCTCAGGATAAAATTGAAGACTCAACCCTTTTAAAGCTTGTGGATTGTGCGAGAATGGCGGCTTACGGTGCTAATTTACAACCACTTAAATTTGCTGTGATTAATGACGAAAGAACTGACAGCATATTTCCGCTTACCAAGTGGGCGGGTTATATCCCGGGTTATAAAATGGAGGATAATGAACGCCCGACTGCATACATTGCACTGCTTGGTGATAAGGAAATTAAAAGCAACGATATGGGAGTTGATGCCGGTGCTGCGGCAACTAATATTATGCTTGCTGCACAGGAGCTTGGAATAGGAACCTGCTGGCTTGGTTCAATAAACAGGGGAAAAATCAAAGATATGTTAAAGATTAGTGAAAGATATGAACTGTTGTATCTGATTGCCCTTGGCTATCCGGCACAGGAAAGCGTGGCTTATATTTCAGACGAAACAGTCAAGTATCACATTGATGAAAATGGAGTAGTCAATGTCCCGAAAAAATCAATTGAAGAGGTTTTATTAAAAGTGTGAAATTTTTTCGCACTTTTTTTAATGCAGATATTGACAAGTTAAAAATTGTATGATAATATCATAATATAGTGTATGAGTACATAATAGTACACTATAGAAAGGGGGACGTTATGTTTGGTATTTCACTTAACAACAAGCTGCCTATTTACGAACAGCTTATCGAAAGCATCACAAAACAGGTTTTAAGCGGCGTTTTAGAGCCTGACGAGCCGTTGCCGTCAGTGCGTGAGCTTGCTTCTGAGCTTGCTGTTAATCCCAATACTGTTCAAAAAGCATTTACCGAGCTTGAAAGAAGCGGAGTAGCATATTCGGTAAGCGGTAAAGGTCGGTTTGTTACAGATGATGTCGAAGCACTTAAAAAACATATGATTAAAAACTGTTACAAACGTATAAAGCCTGAAATTAATGAGCTTTTGAATTACGGGGTGTCAGTTGAAGAAATAACACAAAGGATTACCGAAATGTATAAGGAGGGAATTAAATGATAGAAGCTATTAACCTGTGCAAAAAGCTTGATGGCAGCATTGTGCTTGATAAGCTTAACTTAAATGTTAAAAGAGGCAGCATATACGGACTTATCGGCTCAAACGGTGCAGGTAAATCAACTTTGTTAAATATACTGTCGGGTGTTTACTGTCCTGATAGCGGTGAAGCCAAGATAAACGGCAGAAAAATATATGAGAATAATATTTTAAAGGGCAAAACTGCCTATATTACAGACGACCCATTTTATTTTAACAGCTCAACTGTTGATGAAATGGCGACATATTTAAGCAAAATATATAAAAGCTTTGATATGGAAAAATACAGGGAAATATCTTCAATGTTCCCTATAGATACCAAAAAGAAAATACATACATTTTCCAAAGGTATGAGAAGACAGGTATCAATAATACTTGCGTTGTCGCAATGCCCTGAAATATTGCTGTGTGACGAAAGCTTTGACGGTCTTGACCCGGTTATCAGACAAATGGTTAAACGTGTTTTTGTAAGCGAGGTTGCAAGCAGGGGGATGACTATTGTTATTTCTTCACATAATCTTCGTGAAATGGAAAATCTTTGCGACACAATTGGTATTTTACACGATAATAAGATTGTTGTTGAAAAGAGTGTTGCAGATATTAAAGATGCAATCCATCGCTATCAGGTGGCGTTTAAGCCTATGATTGATACTGCGATAATTGAAAACAGCCTTGATGTTGTTACAAAAAATATAAGAGGTAATATTTTAGAGCTGGTTGTTCGTGGAGATGCTGAGGATATAAATAATACTCTCGAAGAATTAAGCCCTGTTCTTATTGATAAAATGGAGCTTACATTAGAAGATATATTTATTTGCGAAATGGAGGTGAGCGGTTATGACTTTTCTAAAATCCTGCTTTGATTTCAAGCTTTTTAAAGAATCGTTAAAACAACAGAAGTATTTGATGATATTGCATACTATATTGTTGTTTATGATAACAACACTGCCTGCACTTGTTATATATAACAACTCACTTGAGTATAACGAAGTTCTGGAAACGTATGATGCCAGAAGTATAACGCAGATGTTAAGCGGCTTTAATCCGTATATGATGATGCTTTTGACTGTAGCTGCGGTTGTTACTTCAATATTCTGCTTTAATTATCTTTATAAGCACCAGGCTGTACAGTTCTATCATTCGATGCCGCATACAAGAGAATGCATATATATTTCAAAGTTTTTGTCAGGTGTTGTTTCAATGCTACTGCCGGTAATTCTTATTTATGCTGTTAATAGTATTGTATATACTGCTTATGGACTAAATGAGTTTCAATCGATTGGTATTATGGTTAATGGATTATTTACCGTAATGCTTTTATATATGAGTGTGTTTGCCGTTGCAAGCTTTGCGGCTGCTGTTTCGGGTAACTTCTTTGCACAGCTTATAATAACTGCTTTTGTATTTTTGGTTTATGTTGCATCAACAATGGTAATTGATGCAAGCTTTCAGGTGTGGTTTCAGTCGTTGACAATACGATTTAATTACAACGAAGCTTATCTGTTTCCACCACTTGTGCTGGTAAATGGTACACTTCGCTTAGCAGAATGTATCTTTGTTATATGCTATACGATTTTCTTCTTTGCAGTGGGACTTGTTTTATTTAAGTTCAGAAAAAGTGAAAGTACCGGCAAGTTCTTTGCTTACAAGGTTGTATCTGTGTTTTTAAAGTATTATGTTGCATTTTTTGCATCGCTTCTTTTCGGAGCCTTGTTTATTTCGGTGGGCAACGGTAATATGTTTATTTCTTACATTGGATATATCCTGACGGCGTTTGTTGTGTTCATAGCATTGCAGGGGATTTTCGGCAAAAGCTTTAAGAGTATGTTCGCAAATATGAAAAGCTTTATTGTTTTTGCTGTTGCAATTTGCATTGTGGTATCAATACCCATAACTATGCACGAATACTTTGATAATAACATTCCCGAGGCGAGCAATGTTGATAAGCTTGAGGTACGTATGTATAATCATGGCTACAGTAACGAGTATGTGTTTGAAGATTACAACAATATTGCCGAAACGTTAAAACTGTTTTCTTATAATGAAAAGCAACCTGATGCTGAAGCAAAGCCACAAAAAAGACGCTTTATTATAGAAAGAGGCACTACAGGTCATATTGAAATAAATCCCGATTCAAAGCTTTATACCTTCTCATATAGCAGAGATTATATTTCAAACGAAAACTACGAAAAATGGTTCAGTAAAATTTATGATACCAAGGAATACAAGGATTATATAATTGATTGCTTTGAATTCCGTGACCGTGTTGTAAATGGTAATATTATTGTTGAGAGCTTTTATGCTGAGCTTACCAAGCACAGGAGTTTATATTTGGATAATGGCTCTGACAGTATTGCAAAAGAAAATTATGAAAAACTGAAAAATGCATTTATAAAGGATTTTGAGGCTTGTACTTATGACGATATTTCGAACAGCTATGTATATGCTGTGCTTGGCGTACGCAACACGACATTAAAAATATATAAATGTTATGAAGAAACCATAAAGGTTTTGGATGAATACTTTAATGAAAATATCACAATAAGTTCAAAGCAGATAGAAAAAATTGAGTTCTCAACTTGGAATTATGAAACGAAAGAGAACGAAGTAATCTACGTAACCTCAAATCAGGAAACAATAAAAGAAATTATGGAACATTCTGTTCAGTACGGCAACTCTGTAGACGCTCACGTTTATTACAAAAACGGTGAAAGCTATGGCTTTACTGTTAATTATGACAATCTTCCTGCGTATATAAAAAATTCTCTTGCAAATAATTAGAAATTGTTGTAAAATAAAGTCTGCTAAAAAGCAGACTTTATTTTTCGGGTGATAATATGAATATTGGAGTAGTAGGTTTAGGCTTAATAGGCGGTTCACTTTGTAAGGCGATAAAAAAATATACTGACAATATTTGCGTGGGCTTTGATTTATACAACGAAGTCATAAATAAAGCAATAACTGACGGAGCAATTGATGGAAAGCTTACAATGTTATCAGAGTGTGACATTGTCTTTGTATGCTTGCATCCAACAAAGACAATAGAATATATTTTAGATAATAAGGACAAATTTAAAAAGAATAGCATTGTTTGTGATGTGTGTGGAATAAAACAGTACATAATTGATAATGTTGAAAAAGAGCTTAAAGATGTGAAATTTGTTGGCTGTCACCCAATGGCAGGACGACAGTATTCGGGTTATGACTATTCTGTTGCAGATTTGTTTATGAATTCAAGCTTTATAATTACAAAAACAAACAACACTGATGATGACGCAATTGAGTGTGTATCGCAGCTTGCAAAAGCTTTGAAGTTTTCAAAAATTGTTGTGACAACGCCTGAAATTCACGACAGAACAATTGCGTACACATCGCAGCTTGCTCATATAGTTTCAAGTGCATATGTGAAAAGCCCTACGCTGAAAAACGAAAGCGGATTTTCTGCAGGTAGCTTCCGTGATTTAACACGTGTTGCATATCTTAATGCAGATATGTGGACTGATATTTTTATGCAGAACAGTATGCCGCTTTGTGAAGAAATAGAAATAATTATTAAAAATTTAACAGACTATTTACAAGTTTTAAAAAACGCTGATGCAAAGGGGTTAAGAAAGCTTTTAGAAGATGGAAGCAAGCTAAAGGAAGAACATAACAGTGCCCTCAAGGGTTGACATTTTGTTACAAATGTGTTACAATAGCTCTCGTAGTTTCAAAAGATTAAAGAATTGGAGGGGTTTGGTGGAATTACGAAAGATAATAAAAACGGGACTTACATTTGCTGCAGCAATGCTTATGACTTGTATTGTAGCAAGTGCTGACACAGGTGTTGTATTACCCAGCGACGGACTTAATCACAGAGCAGGTCCGGGAACAAATTACAGTATTGTACAAGCATTTCCTTACGGAACAGTGCTCAATATTGAAGGTGTTGAAAACGGTTGGGTTAAGTGTACATATAACGGAAAAACAGGTTATGTTTCTTCTCAGTTTTTAAGCATAAGAAAGGATGATGTTGCAAACCGTTCGGGTGCAAGTGTTGACCGCAACGGCGTTACAGGGCAGTCGATTCTTGATTATGCATCAACATTTTTAGGTACACCTTATGTATACGGCGGAACATCACCAAGCGGTTTTGACTGTTCGGGTCTTGTATATTACACATATAAAAATTTTGGATACACATTAAACAGGACTGCTGCAGGTCAGGCACAGAACGGAATTGCAGTAAGTAAAGAAAATCTTCAGGTTGGAGATATAATTTTGTTTGGTAGTGGTGGTTATATTAACCATGCAGGCATTTATGCAGGCAACGGAATGTTTATCCATTCACCGCAAACAGGTGATGTTGTTAAATACACACCATTAAACAGCGGTTATTATGCAAACAGATTTATTTGTGCAAGAAGAATTATATATTAATATGATTTTGGTTACAGTGAAGCTTTCATTGTAACCTTTTTTGTTTGTAAATGTACTTGACACTGCTTTTTTCTTATGTTAAAATTTTTATTGTATGTAAATTATTATGCTGTGACAGAAGACAGGAGGATAATAATGGATATTTTTTCAATTTTAAGTCTAATTGGCGGTCTTGCATTGTTTCTTTATGGTATGGACTTAATGGGAGACAGCTTGAAGAAGCTTGCAGGTGGAAAGCTTGAATCAATTCTTGCACGTCTTACATCAAATAGATTCAAGGGGTTCTTGCTTGGCTTTATTGTTACTGCAATTATTCAATCTTCGTCAGCAACAACTGTTATGCTGGTTGGCTTTGTTAACTCCGGTATAATGAAGCTTGGTCAGACTATAAGCATAATTATGGGTGCAAATATAGGTACTACCGTTACTTCATGGCTGTTAAGTACTGCCGATATTAAAGGCACAGCAACGCTTATAAAACTGTTTAAGCCTGAATCATTTACACCGATTCTTGCTGCAGTTGGTCTTATAATGACTATGATTGCCAAGGATGACAGAAAGAAAAACACTGGTTTGATTTTTATTGGTTTTGCGGTGCTTATGTTTGGTATGGATGCTATGAGTGCTTCTGTTGAGGGCTTGCGTGATAATGCAACATTTACAAATCTGCTTACAATGTTCTCAAATCCGATAATGGGTATTATTGTTGGTACATTATTTACTGTAATTATTCAGTCTTCGTCTGCATCAGTTGGTGTTTTGCAGGCTTTGGCACTATCTTGTGTTATTCCATATTCAACTGCAATACCTGTAATACTTGGTCAGAATATTGGTACAACAATAACACCGATAATTTCATCAATCAGTGGTAATACAGAGTCAAAGCGTGTTGCTTTTACCTGTTTGTATATCAAAATGATTGGTGTTGTGGTAGTTGCGGGAATTTTCTATTTGCTAAACCAGTTTATAGGCTTTGAATTTATGACTGAGCGTGTAAGTGCAATGAATATAGCTGTTGTTCATACGTTGTTTAATATATTTTCAACTATAATCCTTATTCCGTTTTGCAATACGTTTGAAAAGCTTGCAATTAAAACAATTAAAAGCAAGAAGGAAGAAAGGGAAGCAGATGCATTTGCTGCACTTGATGAACGCTTCCTTGAAATGCCTGCATTTGCAGTTGAAAAATGTAAAGAGCTTGTGTGTGATATGGCTAAAATTTCGTCTGATGCATTTAACAAGGCAACAATATTGCTTGATAGCTTTGATGCTTCATTATTTAAAGAGGTTGAAGAGCTTGAAAAAACTATTGATAAATACGAGGATAAAACAAGCACTTATCTTGTTAAGATTGCAGCACACAATATGTCTGCAAAGGATAGTAAGGTTGTAACAGAATTGCTTCATTGTATAGGTGATATTGAGAGGATTTCCGACCATGCACTTAATATTGCTGAAACAGCAAAAGAAGTTTTTGATAAAAAAATTACCTTCTCAGAAAAAGCTACTGCTGATATCAAGCTTATAACAGGTGCCGTAGCAGAAATCCTTGACCTTTCAATCAATGCACTGGTAAATGATGATATCGAAACAGCAAAGCGTGTTGAACCGCTTGAACAGGTTATAGACAGACTTAAAAGAAAAATCAAAAACGGTCATATTTCAAGACTTCGTCAGGGTGACTGCACAATGGAGCTTGGTTTTATACTTTCAGATCTTTTAACAAATTATGAAAGAGTTTCTGACCATTGTTCAAACATCGCTGTATGCTTCATTGAAATTACTCACGATTCATTTGAAACACACGAATATCTGCATAAGGTACGTGAAAATGAAGAATCTGAGTTTACAGAGATGTATCAGAATTACAAGCAGAAATATTATATAGAATAATATAGGGTGATATTGTGAGAATAGTATTGCAAAGAGTCACAGAGGCTAGGGTAGAGGTTGACGGAAAAACAGTTGGTGAAATTGGAAAAGGATATCTTTTACTTGTTGGTGTTGCTGACAGTGACACAAATGAGATTGCAGATAAAATGATAGAAAAGGTAGCCCGCCTCAGAATTTTTGAGGACAGCGACGGAAAAACCAATTTGAGTATAGATAACGTAGGTGGCGAGGTTTTGGTTGTGTCACAGTTTACACTGTATGCAAATTGCAAAAAAGGCAACAGACCGAGCTTTGTTAATGCCGGAGGCCCCGCGCTTGCTGAAAGCATCTATGAACACATAAAAGTAAGGTGCAATGAACTGTTTTCAAATACACAATGCGGAATTTTTGGTGCCGATATGAAGGTATCACTGGTTAATGACGGTCCATTTACAATATTGCTTGACAGTAACGAGCTTGGTATAAATTAATATTAAACAAGTTTGTGATTTTATATTGATATATTACAGATTTTATTCATACATTTGTATTAACAAACAAAATATGGTGGCTTAATTGTAACATTATTGTAATTTAAAATAAAAAAATTGTTTATTTTGTATTGACAATTTGAATAAAAAATAGTATTCTATATGTATGAATAAATTTCGGTATATGTTTTTGTTGTTTTAATCATATGAATTTATTTGTATGACTGAAAAGGAGAGGTTTTATGTTTTCAAAAGACGTACTCGTTTGTAATCAGGTTGGCTTACACGCACGCCCCGTTACTTTCTTTATTCAAAAGGCAAATGAGTTTAAATCAAGCATCTGGGTTGAAAAAGATGAAAGACGAGTTAATGCAAAGAGCTTGCTTGGTGTGCTTTCTCTTGGTATTACAAGAGGCACAAGCATCAACATTATAGCTGATGGTCCTGACGAGGAACAGTCTGTTAACGCACTTGTTGAATTAGTTTCGTCTAATTTTGCTGAATTAAATTAAATTCATAAAATCGCTTTGTGCATAGTATTGTACAAAGCTTTTTTTGTTTGGAAGTGATAATTTATGATTGAAGAACAAATTAAGGCACTGCCCACAAATCCAGGTGTATATATTATGTATAACTCTGATAATGAGGTTATATACGTTGGTAAGGCGAAAAACTTAAAGAACAGAGTTACACAATACTTCCGCAAAAACTCTTCTCATACAACAAAGGTGAGGGCAATGGTTAAAAACATTGTCCGTTTTGAGTATATAATAACCAAAACCGAATTTGAAGCATTGACTTTAGAGTGTAATCTTATAAAGCAATACATGCCAAAGTATAATATTCTTTTAAAGGATGATAAGGCACATCCATATCTTAAGGTTACGCTAAACGAAAAATTTCCGAGAATTGTTTTAAGCAGACGTGTTCTTGCGGATGGTGCAAGATATTTCGGCCCTTATCAAAGCTCAAATGTGATATATAATACTATTGACTTGTTAAGAAGTGTATTTAAAATACGCTCCTGCAACACAAAGTTTTCTGATTGCAATCAAAGACCGTGCCTCAATTTTCAAATAGGAAAATGCTGCTCTCCGTGCAGCGGTAATGTTGATGAAGAGGAATATCGAAAATTGATTGATGATGCTATATTGTTTATTGAAGGCAAGGATAACGGAATTGTTGAAAAGCTTCAGGCAGAAATGGAAGAGGCGGCGACAAAGCTTGAATTTGAAAAAGCTGCAACACTGCGTGACCATATTAACAGTGTTAATGCTATGAGACAAAAGCAGAATGCTATAAACGTTAATCTTGAAAATTCTGATGTTATGGCGTTTGACAGAAACGGAAGTAATGTATGTATTCAGGTGTTCTTTATCCGTGAAGGTAAAATCATCGGCAGAGAGCATTATTTTGTAAAGGATAAGGAAGAAAATCCTCCGTCAACTGTTTTGGGTGAGTTTGTAAAGCAATACTATGCGTTACAAAGTATTATTCCGCGTAATGTGTATTTGCAGACTGAAATTGATGATATGGAGCTGATAGAAAGCTGGCTTACCAATAAAAACAATAAAAAAGTTGTTCTTTCTGTGCCAAAGCGAGGGGACAAGCTTAAATATATAAAAATGGCAGAAAAAAATGCCCGTGAGGAATTAAAGCTTAAAATTTTAAGTGATGACAGAAATTCAAAAAAGCTTAATGACATAATGTTTGAAATCAAGGATTTGTTCGGGTTAAGTGAAGCTCCTGTAAGAATAGAAGCATATGATATTTCAAATATTTCCGGCTCAGATAATATCGGAGTGTGTGTTGTATACAACAACGGAGTACCACAGAAGAGTGATTATCGCAAATTCAATATACGTTCATTTGAAGGTCAGGATGATTATATGAGTATGCGAGAGGTTTTGTACAGACGAATAAGTAATGGTATTGAGGGGGAAAAAGGCTTTACCCCGTTGCCTGATTTGATTTTGCTTGACGGCGGTGCAGGTCATTTAAGCTCGGTTTCTGAGGTTATGAGTTTTTTAAAGTGCGATATTCCTGTTTTTGGCGTTGTTAAGGATGATAAGCACAGAACAAGAGGAGTAATAGGAAGGGAGGGCGAAGTGTACATTTCGCCAACTTCTAGTGTATTCAGGTTTTTGTATGAAGTACAGGAAGAGGTGCATCGTTATGCAATAAATGCTCACAGAAGCAAGCGAAGTAAAACGATGCTTAATTCAGAGCTCCTTGAAATTGATGGTGTAGGCAAAAAGAAGCAGGAAATACTTCTTAAGCATTTTAAGAGCATTGCCGCAATAAAAAGAGCAGAAATTGAAGAGCTTGCCAAGGTTAAAGGTATTGACAGTAAAACTGCACAGAAAATATATAATAAATTCCATTAATATTTTGTCGAAATATATTGCAAATTCTAAAATAATGCATTATAATATGAGTATATTTGGGGAAAATGAGGTTTGTTTTATGCAGGCATTAAAAGAAAGAATTTTAAAAGATGGTCAACTTTGCGAGGGTAATATTTTGAAGGTTGACAGTTTTTTGAATCATCAGATGGATATTAAGCTTATAAATGAAATTGGTAAGGAGTTTAAAAAACGCTTTGAGGGTGTTGAAATTAATAAAATTCTTACGATTGAGGCATCAGGAATAGGAATAGCCTGCATTACTGCTCAATATTTTGATGTTCCCGTTGTGTTTGCAAAAAAGAGCAAAACCAAAAACATTGCAGGGGATGTTTATAAAAGCAAGGCATATTCTTTTACTCATAAAAAAGAAAATGAAATTATTGTTTCAAAAAGCTTTTTAAACAGTGATGACAAGGTTTTGATTATTGATGATTTTCTTGCAAATGGTGAGGCGTTAAAAAGCCTTATCAGCTTAATAAAAGACGCAGGTGCAACAGTTGCAGGTGCGGGCATAGTTATTGAAAAAGGATTCCAAAGCGGCGGCAGTGATATAAGAAAAATGGGTATAAAGCTTGAATCACTTGCAATCGTCGATGACCTTGACTGTAATTACGGAATAAGCTTTAGATGATTTATACGGGCATACGTCCGATAAATAAATAATTATTATGGAGGGTAAAAAATGAAGAAAATGACAAAAGTTTTAGCATTTCTTTTAACAGCTGTAATGCTATTTGGTGTTATCGGCTGCGGAAATGGTGAAACAGCAAAAGAAACAAATGCAGCAGACTTTAAAGTAGGTGTTATCCACATTGGTAATCCTGCTGATGGTTCAGGTTACTCTTACACACATGATGTTGGTATCGTTGAGATGCAGAAAAATCTTAACCTTACAGATGATCAGATTGTAAGAAAGAACAACGTTGCTGACGGTGATGCTGTTGCAACACGTACAGCTATCGAAGAATGTATTGAAGAAGGTTGTAAGATTATCTTTGGTACAAGCTGGGGCTATATGGATACAATGGAAGAGCTTGCAAAAGAGCATCCCGATGTAATTTTCTCACATGGTACAGGTTATAAGAGCAATGACAAAAACTTTAATAATTATTTTGGACGTATTTACCAGGCTCGTTACCTTGCAGGTATTGCAGCAGGTTTGAAAACAACTACAAACAAAATCGGTTATGTAGCTGCTATGGGTCAGGATAACTCAGAGGTTACAGGCGGAATTAACGCTTTTGCTATGGGTATCGAATCTGTTAACCCTGATGCAAAGGTTTACGTAAAGGTTACAAACTCATGGTTTGACCCGACATTAGAGCAGCAGGCTGCGGAAGCTTTGCTTGATATGGGTTGTGACGTTATTGGACAGC
>JAZNGX010000135.1:0-5513 GCA_045576675.1 Clostridia bacterium
AATAATATGCAATTGCATTTATAGCTGAATATATTGCAAAAATCACAATGGAGGTGAATAATGTTTTTATCACAGTCAATAATGCCAGAGTATGAATTCTGTTTTTTAAGAAAATTTATGAAAGGTGAGCATCACGTTACCAGATATTATAATAAGAGTGTTTTAATTCTTATGCTTTCCGGAAAACTGGATTTCTATGAAGCTGGTAAACATATCAGATTAAGGCGTGGAGAGTATTATATACAACAACCTGATTTGTTTCAGGAAGGTAAAAATCCAAGTGATTTGCCCGAATATCTTTATATACATTTTAATGGATGTTACGATGAAAATGCAGGCTTACCTATACACGGAACATTTAATCCGGACGAGCTTATGCCTTATATAGAAGCATTGGATAAGCTCGAACAGTCAGGCTTTGCATCTGATTACATTAAAAATGCTTATTTTTATAATATTCTTGATAAGCTTATGATTAGTAAGCTTAGCTTAGATGAGCATATTGCCAAATATCTTCATGAAAATTTTACTGCAAATATTACAATAGAAGCATTATCTCAGAAGTTTGCATATTCTCCTAATCATATTATTAATGTGTTTAAAGACAGGTATGGTATTACACCACATAAATATATTAACAAATTAAGACTTGAACGTGCAAAGCAGCTTTTGCTTACAACAACGCTTAGTGCCGATAATATTGCATATCAAAGTGGTTATTTTGACTATGCGACCTTCTATCGGAATTTCTTTGCCGAAACAGGTAACTCTCCAATAAAGTGGCGTGAGGAAAATATGTTGCATAATTAAAAATGTTTAATTGTACAAAAAGTATTCAATTTATACATTTGTATTGAATTTTTAAACAAATTGTGATAATATTTATATAAAAATGAATTAGAGGTGACAGTTATGTATATAGGTGGTCTTGATATAGGTACCAGCGGTTGCAAAATTGTTTTGTATGATGAAAATGGCAATTTTGTAAAAAAAGCTTATGAAGAATATAATGTAAAAAGAAACAGCGGTTTGCACGAGTTGGATGCAAGTGCTGTGTTTGACTCAGTTAAAAATATTTTAAAATGTGTTGCTTCAGAAGAAATTAAGGCAATTGCAGTAACAACATTTGGTGAAACATTCGTTATGCTTGATGAAAATGATAAGCCATGTGCACCCACCATGCTTTATACTGATAAGCGTGGTGAAGATGAATGTGATAAGCTAATTACAAAATTTGGAAAAGAGAATCTTGCACGCAGATTTGGAACAAAGGTTCACACAATGTATTCAATGCCTAAAATTATGTGGATTAAGAAGAACATGCCTGAAAACTATGCTAAAACAAAATGCATACTGTTAATGGAAGATTTTGTTGTTTATATGCTTTCGGGTGTAAGACAAATTGATTATTCACTTGCTTCAAGAACCAACTGTTTTGATATAGAAAAAAAGGTATGGGACACTGAAATTCTTGATTTTTGCGGCGTTGATATCAACCTGCTTTCAAAACCTGTTCCTTCAGGCACGATTGCAGGCAACATAAGACCTGAAATTGCAAAAGAATTAGGTCTTTCTGCAGATACTGTTATCGTAAGTGGATGTCAGGATCAAATTGCTGCAATGATTGGTGCAGGAGCTTATGATAATAACAATGTAATGGATGGTACAGGAACTGTAGAATGTATGCCTGTGTTTTTTGATGAAATTCCGGACAGCTATAGCCTTTATGATGAGGGTTACGCACTTTGCCCACACATAAACGGTAAATATGCTTGTTATGTACTTGCATATGCAGGCGGTGCAACTCTTAAATGGTTTAGGGATAGCATATCGGAAATGCCTTACGCAGAAATGGATAAGCTCGTAAAAGAAGCACCAACAGATTTGCTTATTATGCCACATTTTGCCGGTGGTGCAACACCTTATATGAATATTGATTCTAAGGCTGCAATTTTAGGCTTGACCTTTGAACATAATAAAGCAGATATTTATAAAGCACTTATGGAAGGCACTGCTTACGAAATGAAGCTTAATCTTGATGTTATCAAAAAATATGGTGTTGAACCGAAATCGTTTGTTGCAACGGGTGGCGGTGCAAATTCACCTGTATGGTTACAGATTAAAGCAGACGTTTGGGGAGTTCCGGTTACTGCACTTAAGGGTGAAGAAATTGGCGGAGCAGGTACTGCGTTTCTTGCGGGTCGTGCGATTGGTGTGTATAAAGACGGTATGAAGCTTGCTGAAACAGGAAACACTTTCTATCCTGATGAAAAGCGTCACGAATATTACTTAAAACAGCTTAAGAAGTATAAAAAGATATATAATTGTGTAATGGAGGTATCGTGTGATGAATAAGTACATAGGTCATAGCCTTCAATTAAGCGGAGTAGAAGAGGTTATTCTTGCAAAGGGTAAGGGTAAGGGAATGAATATGCTTGAAATCCGCAACGGCAAAGGTATGCAGTTAACACTTGCGACAGATCGCTGTATGGATATTCCCAGGCTATCTGTAGATGGAGTAAATATTGGTTATTTTAGTCCTTGCGGAAATGTTTCACCCCAGTATTATGATGATAAAGATGCAGGATTTTTAAAATCCTTTACAACAGGTTTCTTGACAACGTGCGGTCTTGCAAATGTTGGCTCACCGTGTACTGATAATGGTGATACGTTGCCGTTGCATGGCACTATAGGCAATACACCTTGTGAAAACTATTCATATAACGAAACTGATGATTTTATTGAGGTTGATGCAATTGTTCGTGATGCAGTGATTTTTGGCAACAAATATCTGCTTAAGAGAAAATATATAATTTCTAAAAGCGAAAATTCATTTACAATTAATGACAGTGTTGTTAACATTGATTCTAAGGAATTACCATGTCTTTTGCTTTATCATTTTAATATGGGATATCCGCTGTTGTCTGAAAATGCAATAGTTGTTGTACCGGAAAACTCTTCTGTTAGCAGAGATGAGCATGCAAAAGCTGATTATGATAATCGTCTTGTTATGGAGAAGCCTCAGGCAAATTATCAGGAGCGCTGTTATTTTTATGATGTAAAAGATAATAACGGAATTGCCAAGGTTGGCATTTACAATACTGATATTAATAAAGGTCTTGTTATGAAGTTTGATAAGAGTACACTTGACTGCTTTACCGAATGGAAGATGATGGGTGAGTATGATTACGTGCTGGGTCTTGAGCCTGCAAATTGTACGCCTGATGGAAGAGCTGTTCAACGAGAGAGCGGTATACTTAAGTTCATAAAGCCAGGGGAAAGCTATAATACAACAGTTACAATAATCTTCACAGATAATAAAGAAGATGTTGCAAATCTTTAAGTTTAAAGAGTCGGTTTTTAACCGGCTTTTTTCTTTTTGTCATATAGTTGGACAAAGTATAATATATATATGATAAAGGAGTTGAGATAAATGGATTTTGAAGTGTTTAAAGAGCAGCTTTATGGAATAGTGCCTGATGTTGTTTTTAAAATTATTGCTGAATCTCATATAAGCAATTTGCGTGAAATCAGGTTAAGAGCCGGTAAAAACATAATACTTATAACAGATAATAATACATACAAAACTAACCTTTATGCATCGAAAGAGGATATTATAAGCGTAATACAAAATGCAAGCTGTTCGTCAGTTTATGCATTTGTAGAAGAAATTAAAAATGGGTTTTTAACTTTAAAAGGCGGTCATCGAATTGGTATATGCGGACGAACTGTCGTAAAAAAAGACGAAGTAACAAATATAGTGGATTTTTCAGGTCTTAATATACGAATTGCTAAAGAAATAAAAGGCTGTGCAAATAACATTTATGAAATATCAAAAGGTGAAAGCACATTGATTATTTCACCTCCGGGATGTGGAAAAACTACAATTTTAAGAGATTTTGCAAGACTCCTTGGTGAAAAACATAACGTTTGTATTGTAGATGAACGCGGCGAAATTGCAGCCTCGTATCGTGGAATTCCGCAGTTTGATGTTGGTATAATGACTGATGTGCTTGATTTATGCCCCAAAAAAGAGGGGATAGAAATTGTGTTGCGTGGAATGTCACCACAATATATTGTAACAGATGAAATTGGAAAAGGGGATGTATCTGCAGTAAATAAGGGCTTATTATGCGGTGTGAAGTTTGTTTTATCAGCTCATGGTGATGATATAGATGAAACAATCAGAAGATTAGGATTTGAGCAGGTTGCCGATAAATTTGGCAGCATTGTACTGATAGGTAAAAACGGAGTTATCAATGACTGTAACAGCTTTATTGAAAGGGCGGTTATATGATGCTTGGAAAAATAGCAGGGAGTGCATTTGTGATAGCTGCAACATCAAAAATCGGATTTGATACTGCCAATAAGTATGAAAAACGTGTAAAGGATTTACAGGCTATTGAAAGCGGATTGTGGCTTTTAAAAACTGAAATTGATTTTTCGATGACTATGTTGCCTTATGCTTTAAAGAAATGCAGTACACTATTGCAGCAAAATATTAGCGAATTATTTTGTAATGTTGCAATTGGAATAGAAGACGGGCTTGGTACATATGAAAGCTGGAATAAAGCTTTAAAAACTGCAGATTTAAGCATAACAAAAGAAGATGAAGGTGTTTTGTTGGATTTTGCGGGAGCTGTGGGCAACAGTGATGCAGATACTGAAAAAAGTAACATTGATAAAATAATAGAACGCTTAAAAATCTCTGAGCAAAGTGCCATTGAAGAAAGTAAAAAGTATGGTAAAATCTTCAGAACCCTTGGGGTTTCATTTGGTGTAATAATAGCAGTAATACTTATTTAAAGACAGGTGATAGCTTTGGAAGTAGGAGTTGAATTGATTTTTAAAATTGCAGCAATTGGCATTATTACATCAATTGTTAATATAATGCTTAACAAAGCAGGCAAGGAAGAACTTGGTGTTATGGTGTCGCTTGCAGGTATAATAATTGTCGTGTTAATTGTTATTGAGCAAATAAGCTATTTGTTTCAATCAGTTAAAACGTTATTTGGATTATGATTATTAAAATATCATTACTTGGTATTACTGCGGCAATTCTGGCATTAACATTAAAAAAAATCAATATACAAGCTTCAGTGATGATTATAATTACTGCAGGTATAATGATTTTGTTTATGACGTACAATGACCTTGCAAATATAGTTGTTGCTTTTAAAATGCTGGTTAATAGCAGTGGAATACCTTCAAATTATATTGCACTGATAGTTAAGGTTATCGGTATAGGATATGTTTCTGAGTTTGCTGCGGCGGCTATAAAGGATTTGGGGGAAAGCGCACTTGCATCAAAGATAGAATTTGCAGGCAAGGTTTCTGTTATGGTTCTTGCGTTACCACTGTTTACTGATTTGCTTGATTTAATAACCGGCTTAATGCCATAGGAGATACATATGAAAAGTATAATAATTTTGTTAGTGTTGCTTTTTTCTTTTACAAATGGTTATTGTGTTCAGCTCGATGACTTTAATATTAATAAGTCGGATCGTAGCCAT
>JAZNGX010000136.1:0-7879 GCA_045576675.1 Clostridia bacterium
TCTTTGACCCAAAACAGATGGAATTTTGAGTAGATTTTGGTGCGGAAGATGCAGCAAGGCTAACGCCTTGCAAAGATGACAAACCGAAAGATACCGAAATTACGCTGTTTTGGGCGGGTTCGGATTACTCTCTTTCGGCTATCCATAAAAACAAATTACTAAAAAACTGTTGACAAATTTTGAAAATTGAGTTATAATTATAAAATCCTTGCGTGTGTTTAAACACGCCGGAGTCCAGAAGGAGGTGTAAATGATGACAGAGCTAATCAACAAATACGAAACAATTTTCGTTGTTGACGCAACAAAGACAGACGAGGAAATCGAAGCTGTAGTTGAAAAGTTCAAATCATTAATCGAAAAGAAAGCAACACTTGAAAGTGTTGACGTATGGGGCAAGAGAAAGCTTGCTTACGAGATTGATGATGTAACTGAAGGATACTATGTTTTGATTAACTTTGCTGCTGCTCCCGAATTCCCGAAGGAATTGGAGAGACAGTACCGTATCGACGAGGGTATCTTAAGGTCTATCGTTATCAGAAAAGAAGTAAAGGAGTAATTCAGAATGCTTAATAAAGTTATTTTAATGGGCAGAATTACCCGTGATCCTGAGCTTAAGTACACACAGTCAAACACTGCTGTTTGTTCTTTCTCAGTTGCTATTGACAGACGTTTTGTTCGTCAGGGCGAAGAAAGACAAACTGATTTTATCAATGTTGTCGCTTGGCGTCAGCAGGCAGAGTTTGTTGCAAAGTATTTTACAAAGGGTCGTATGATTAACGTTGTAGGTTCATTGCAGACACGTTCATGGGATGACCAGAATGGTCAGAAGCGTTATGTTACCGAGGTTATTGCAGATGAAATAAATTTCTGCGGTGATTCAAGACAGGATAACGGTTCTCAGGGTGCTGCATACAGTGCTCCGCAGCCGAATTTTGCTGAAGCTACACCTGCTCCGCAGTACAATAACAGCCCGTCAGGTGCCGGTGGCTTTGAGCCGATTGACGTAGATGATGATTTACCATTTTAATTTTTGAATAGGAGGATAAAAGCAATGGCAGATAAATTTGATAAGAGCGAACGTCCTCAACGCAGAAAACCCCGCAAAAAGTCTTGTCAGTTTTGCGTTGATAAAGTAACAGAAATAGATTACAAGGATGTAGCAAAATTACGCCGCTACTTAACAGAGCGTGCTAAAATTGTACCTCGCAGAATGAGCGGAAACTGTGCTAAGCACCAGCGTCAGCTTACAACTGCGATCAAAAGAGCAAGAATTATCGCTCTTTTGCCTTTCACAACTGATTGATTTTATGAAAGCCCAATCAAAACGATTGGGCTTTTGCTTTAAGGGTGTTTTATATGAATTACTATAAATTTGCAAATTTAAACGTTACAATTGATTGTGATGACCGTTATTTTAAAGGGATTGCAGCCGAATATGAGGTTTCAATGCCGGAAAACTGCGATATTATAATTAAAATGTCAAAAAAGGCAGAAATTCAAAAGCCTGATTGTGCAAAAATCGGTGAAATGCCTTATCCGCTGGCACAGCTTAGCTGGTATACCAACGGTGATTATATGTATATGGCAGGATATAATGCTCCCACTGATGAGTATGTTTTTTGTGCGGAAATTGACAAAGCATATAAAAATATTGAAATAAGTCTGCTTGATATTAAAGCTGACGTTGACGATACGCTGTACGCAAGAAACGTGCTTGATCTTGTGATGCGTTTTGTTGTAGTAAAACACAATTGTATCAATATACATTCGTCATCAATTGCATATAATAATAACGGAATTTTGTTTTCTGCACCATCAGGCACAGGAAAGTCAACGCATACAGGGCTGTGGAAAAAGTGCTATCCTGAAACCGTTGTTATAAATGACGATTTGCCGCTTATTACAGTTGGTGATGAAATTATGATAAGCGGAACTCCGTGGTGCGGGACAAGTGGAATAAATCATAATATGACAGTGCCGCTTAAGGCTGTTGTATTTTTAAGGCGTGGCGAGGAAAATTCAATTGAACGGGTTAATGCAGCAATGTCTATGCGTTATCTTATAGATGAGGTTTTTAAAACCCCTGTGGCAGAAACTGCTTCAAAGCAGCTTGATTTGATTGGAGAAATTCTTGGCAGAGTGCCTGCATATATTTTGAAATGCAATATTTCTGATGAGGCTGTTGAAACAGTCAAAAGGGAGTGTGGATTTTGAAAAGAATATTTATAGCAGTGTTTTTGCTGCTTTTGCTTACAGCGTGCGGTGGTAAAACCGAGCAGGAGCTTATAAAAGAAAATTTTTATCAGGCGTATTCGGGATATAATGTTATAGAAAATGGTGTTTATATCGTTGAAAAGGATGGCCTTTTTGCTATCATAAACAGTGAAACCGGAGAGGTTTATTCTGATTTTTTATATGACCGTATGGAAAAAATCAGTAACGAAAAAATCCTTGCAGCAAAGTCAGGGCAATATAGCATTATTTCACCAAAGGGTAAGGAAATATGCCAACTGGGTAATTATGGAAATGTAAGGCTTTATTATAATGACGATACGCCGCGTTTTCTGACATACAACGATGGTTATTACACATTGCTTGATGAAAATGGCGAAACCATCGGTGATTATGGCACTTTTGACCACCTTGAGCTTAATACTGTTACCAATGACCGCTTTGTGATTCAAAGAGGAACTTTGTATACAGTTATAAATGAAAAGGGTAATCAGATTGCAAACTTAGGCAGGTATGATGAGCTTGTGCCTGAGTTTGAAAACGATTCTTATATTGTAACAAGAAGCGGTAAAAAAGGTGTGATAAATCACAGAGGTGCTGCAATAATCCAGCTTAAATATGATAATATATGGAAGCTTAATAAAAATACCTGTTATGTGTTAAACAGTGGGGATAAATTCGGTGCTGCAAGTATTAAAGGTAAAATAGTATTGCCCGTGGAATTTGACGGTGTTGAGGGTTACGAAAACGTACTTGTGGCATCAAAGGACGGCTATTATGGGGTTTTTGGCACTGACGGAAGGGAATATGCAGCCTGTGAATATAACGAGCCGTATGAGGTAAAAGAAACAGACGGTGTGTTCAAATGTAAGCTGACAAAGGATAAAAAGGTCTTTGAAATCACAGCTGACGGCGAACAATTTAATTTGATTGAAAAGTAATTTTTATATTGACAATTACTCTGTTATCATTTATAATAATAGGGTGGTTGTGCTGTCTTAGCTCAGTAGGCAGAGCACTTCCTTGGTAAGGAAGAGGTCGGCAGTTCGAATCTGCTAGACAGCTCCATATACGAAACCTTTGATAAATCAGCTTTTATCAAAGGTTTTTGTTTTGACCGTTAACGATATTATGTAAACTATATAGGTAAAAAAACGTGCGTTTACTGTGACGGAAATAGTCAAAAAATAGTCAGCCCTAAAATGTGGACTGACTATTAAAATATGCTGTTAATTTGTCGGTTGCATCATTTGTATTCTTATTACTCAAATGAGTATAAATTTTTAGCGTTGTAGAAATGTTTGCATGGCCTGCAAGATATTGAGCAGTCTTTGCATCCACACCTGCATTGAAAAGGTTTGTTATATAGGTATGTCGTAAAATATGAGGTTTTACATGATAATCAACTTTATTTTCAACGCTTTCCCACAATATTTTATACGATTGCTGTGAGCATTGCTCACCGTTACTATTCTTTATTACAAAGCCTTTTTTATTTTCTACTGTGTCAAATATATCCTGCAGAGGTTTAGGGATTGGAATATCTCTGGTGCCGGCTTTTGATTTTGTACCTTTATTTGTAGGTTGATTATTTTTAAAAACGGTTGAAGATTTTACTTTAATTACGTTATCTGTTATATCAGACCATTTTAGTGACAGAATCTCGCCGCGTCTTAAACCTGCGAACAGTGCAAGAGCTACAAACAGCTTGCTTCTTTCTGTTGAAGTTTTTTCGAGCAATTCTTTTTGTTGTTCGAGTGTTAGTGGCTCTTTTTCTTTTGTATCTGTACCGCTGAATTTTATATTTTTACACGGATTTTTATTAACAACGTCATTAGCGACAGCGTATTCATACGCCTGCTTTAAAACCTTAACCACTTCCTGCTGATATGCTTTTGATTTATCATGCATAACACTTATTATGTTATCAATATGAAGCTGTTTTACATCTGCAAGCTGCATACTGCCGATTGTAGGTTTAATATACAATCTTATTGCACAGTCATACACGGTCAGGCGAGAGTCTGAAGTGCCTTCATTTTCTTTTTGGCGATACCAGATGTCAAGCCATTCGCTTACTGTCATTTTCTGCTCTGATATATTCCCCATAAGAAGTTGACGGCAAAGGATATTATATTTTTCTTTAAGCTCGGCTTCCGTTCTGGCATAAAGATATTTATATTTGCCATTTGGAAGCTTGACGGGGAGCTGATAGCGTCCGTCCTTTCGTTTTTTTAGTTTTAGCATAGGGCTACTCCTGTGTTAGTAATTGGTTTAATTAAAATGGTTCGGATTGGTGGGGTTAATTGTTACCATGTTATTTGAATATAGGGCAGAGGTTTAACACTTCTGCCCTATATTTGGTGTTTTAAAACTTAATTAGTATAATGTTGCATAATCAAATAACTCATCTTCAATATTGTAATAATATGTTATAGCCAATTCAACATTATTACTTAATTTTGAATTTTTATCAACGTCATACGAATGTATTAAATCCATTGCCAACGATGTTACATTGTCAGAACACTCTTTTAATTTTTCTAATTTTGTTAATGCAGATATAAAAGTTGCGTTATTTTTTAACAATTGTTTTGTTTCGGTAAAGTTTTTGTTATAATCTGTCAAAGATGTAATAGCTTCTTTAATATTTTCTTCTGCATTATCCATAAGTGTTGTATCTTCATAGTATTTTGCAACTATATAGTCGGTAAGCTCACCGTTAATGTCGCTTATAGTATCCATATACTTATCTGCGATAAAATATAAGAAAAATGCCACACCGGAATCATTGCCTTCTGCATTATCTTCTGCCGTGTTAACGTTGCTGATGTTTTCGTTCAAAGATAGGGTTTTGTATTTTGATAATAGTGGGATTGTGTTAATAGCTAAATCTGCTATATTCAGTTTTAATTCGTGTAATTTTTCAGAATTTGTGACATCATAGGCCAAACATAAGTTAGTAGCTAGTTTTTGAGCTTCGTTTACAATCGTTTGCATTTGGTCTAATATTTCGGTAGTTTTTATAAAATCAGGATTTGTAGTGTTGTTAAGTATATATTTTTTGCCTTCGTTATATTCGGTATTATAGTTGTATAATTGGTCGTTAAATTTTTGCAGATAATCAGCTGTATCTTCCTTTAATCCTAAAGTATAGTAATCATCCACTAAATCCAATAAAATGCTCACGTAATTATTATAGAAATCCACAAAATTGTCTAAATAAAATGCTACACCTGAAGGATTACTTTGTGTATCAAAACAATATGCAGTTTCGGTTTCAGCATCCCAGCCGATTTCTTTGTTCATCAGTTCACCGAGCTTGCGGAACGGCAGATATGTTGTGCCGTTATATACAATACTGAATGGGACTTCTGTACCATCTGACAAAGTATAGTTTTGATTTTTTTCTGCAACTTTACTGCCGTTAACTTCGATATTGACAGAATTGAATAGCAATTCGGGATTAGCGTAGATTACGCTGCCCATTGTTAATGCTCCGATAAGGATACCAATAATAATTCCTGTAAATTTGTTTTTCATAATAAAACTTCCTTTCGTTTTAAATTACTAATATTTACATGCAGACGTAGCACCAATAATAATGTAAGATATATATGAGGTGATACGAATGAAGTATTCAAAATATAAGCAGTCCAGAGATTTAGCGTGGCAAATACTATTGAGTCACAATGTTACTGAGCTGCCTGTTAAAATCTACCGCATCTGCACACAAATGGGGGTAGAAACTGTCAGTTATAAAAATATTGATATGTATGTCGATGAGTTTGAATTAAAAGAAAATATGCTTAATAATGACGGGTTTACATTAAACAACATTATATTTTATAATGACAAGTGCAGTGTACAAAGGCAACGATTTACAATTGCTCATGAGTTAGGGCATATATTATTACATACCGAAAGTATATACAATCGAGAACCATCGGCAAACGACAATCCTATTGAGCATGATGCAAATGTATTTGCAAGCCGTTTACTTGCACCAGCGTGCGTTTTGTGCGGTCTTGGCGTTGCCACTGCTGAACAAATAGCATTAATATGCGATATAAGTTTAACAGCTGCAAAATTCAGAAGTGAGAGAATGAATTTACTTAACAAGAGAAATATGTATTTTACCTCACCACTGGAACGTCAAGTTTATGAGCAGTTTAAGGATTACATAGAAAAGAACAAATTATAAATCTACGTCCTCGTCTTTTACAGCATCAATCATTTTCAAAAACATATCCATTTTTTCTTCACTTAATGATATCTGCGTAGTTTTACCGTCACGGTGAAATACTACCATGTTTTTTTCGGGTCCATCACTTATGGTGGGCTTTTTTTCTATGCCGAGAAGGTAGTCAACTGATACACCGAAGTAATCTGCAATTTTCTGTAAAGTAACACTGTTTGGTGTTATTCCTTCTTTTTTCCATTTTGTAACTGCACCTGATGATATGCCAAGTTCTTTTGCAACAGGGTTGGGTTTTACGTTTTTTTCTGCACATAGTTTTACAAAGTTATCCCAAAACATTTTTTACACCTCTTTTCAAAATCTCATAAATCTCATTCATTGGTTTTGTTTATATTGCACAAAAACGAGAAAAGTGAGAATTTTTCGTTGACAAAGTGAGATTAATGAGATATTATATACTCATCAAAGCAAAACATTTTTTGTTGGAGTGGTTTTTGTGGACGTATTTGAATTTTTTGAAAAGTTAGGCAAGCATTGTGGTACGATTGTAGCCTCTTCGCCTGATTCTAACTGCCATTTATGCGAATTCAGAAAATTCTGTTACACTATTCCAAAAGACGTTTCCCCCAGTTTTCTTCAAGAAAATCTGGAGAGTCTGGAGGCAAGTCATAAGGAGACCGATTAATAAGCCTACATGGCTTATTAAATTCATCCGTTCCTGCACATTTATATATTTTGGACCAGCCTTTATTTACGCTACAAGTGGCTGATTCAAAACGATAGACGTTTTTATCGGGGACATAGCGATATGTACTTTCGATAGTAACATAAGACCTGTTTTTAGGGCATTTAGTTTTTGTTATTATACGTTGACATTCGGCCATGGCCATAAAAAACACCTCCATAATTGTTTTGCAAGGGTAAGAGCAAATTAATTAATATCCGGGAAGATATATATTTGCTCTTCTATTTTACAACAAGCGACAGTAAATGTCAAATATTTGTTAAGTAAGGAGGGTTTGTTATGCTGGGCATGACATATCAGAGGATAAAAAACGGATATGAATCGCAGGCGGCGTTAGCAAGAAAATTTGGTGTGCCGAGGCAAATTATTCAGGGGTTAGAAAGCGGAGGAATACACAAAAGTGTTAAATGGCAGGTTAAGTTAGCGGAGTTATTTAATGTGCCGGTTAGTGAGATTACAAAAGAAGTGAGGTAACACCTCATGCTGCATCAGTGGACAGATGTGGGCATCTGTCCCTACGATATGAGGAAGGGGTGAGAGTGGTGGTTGTGGTTAAAATTATTTTAGGGATAGTATTTGTTATAGCATATTTACTTTTGTTTTATTTAAACTATTCTCGTTTTAAAAAGCTTAAAAAGGAAAAATGCACAATAGCGATTCTGCTATACATTGCAGAATGCGTTATGCTTATATTGATATTT
>JAZNGX010000137.1:0-13675 GCA_045576675.1 Clostridia bacterium
GCCGCCTTCCATATTAATACCAAGTACAACATAGGCAGCTTTGGTTATATATTGATGATTTTCTTTTACTTTGTAATGAATTGCATCCATAAATACAAAGGGATAAACTGATTCTAAAGGTCTGTTTTGCCATTCATTAACTTCCGGCATTCTTTTTTCACTAATTTTAGATACTAATTCAGGAGATATTTCAACATCATAGAGATTTTTGATTTGTTCAGCAATATCACGCTGACTCATACCACAAGCATAGAGAGACAATATCTTTTCTTCCATACCATCAGCATTACGGCTATATTTGCCGATAATTTTAGGTTCATACTCTCCGTTTCTGTCTCGTGGAACCTTTACTTCAATTTCTCCAAGCTGTGTTTTAACCGTCTTTTTAGAGTAACCGTTCCGATAATTTTTCGACAAATTATCGTTTTCAGAATCCGACATTCTTTCACTTTTTTCGTAGCCTAATTCGACATCAAGTTCACTTTCCATAACCTGTTGAATGGCATCACGGAAAAGGTCTTTCATTGCCTGCATAATTTCTGTTGTGCTGGTAAAATTCTGACTATCCACATACTGTTTCATTAATTCCTTTGGTGTTAATTCCATAAAAAAATCATCCTTTCAAGTTTTCTTGGTTTATATATCCAATACTTGCCTGAAAGGATGTTTTTTATTCACTTTTACACAAAATTTTCGGCGGTCTCGCCAGATATTTTTATACACATGCAAAATTATCGGCTATGCTGAAATATACATGGTCAAACAAAGCGTTTTACCTTCGACCGCTTTGTTCTTTATTTACTTGTAATATAAACTGTGTTATCAACACCGCTCCACTGAACATCTGCATTCAGCATTTCACTTACTGCACGGATAGGCACAAGCGTTCTGCCGTTAAATATCATAGGTTCAACATCAATTTTAATATCCTTTTCAGGGGTATTAATAACGTTGTTTCCAATTTGCAACGTTATTTTTCTGCCATTTTTAGTAATATAAATCTTTTCAGTTGCCTCTTCCCATTCAACGTTAGCTTTTAACCCCTCTGCAACAACACGTACAGGCACCATTGTTCTGTCATTAACAAGCATTGGTGCAACATCAGTTGTAACTAAATTACCATCAATTGAGATTTTAATTTCATTTTTTAGGTTTATATTATAAGACTCTTCAAAAACACGTATTCCATTTGCCTCAATTGCAACGGTAACCTTATGGTTTCCTTCCGGGTAGCTTGCAAGACCCGCAAACTTGTATGGTACTTCATCTGTTACAGATGCCCATTTGTCATCAATATAATAATGAACTTTAACATCGTCTGCACCATATATGTGTGCATATGTATACAAGCAATCATCAGTAGATACTTCACTGTTGTTTGAGATTTGTTCATATGTTACTGCACTGTCACTAACAGCAAAATGTGGCAGTGTGACAAGTTTTTTATATGCATTAAGCATCTCTGAATTGCTTGATAATGCGTAGTCATACGTTTCCCCTGCCATCACTTTATCAAAATAAGCAATAAGCTTAACCTGCGGCAGCACCATAGGAACATTTGCATAAAGCTCTGCAATATAACGCTTTGCCCAAGCTGTATCATAATCACCACAGGTACGTGTGGTATGTGATACTCCTGATTCTGCAATCATTATAGGTTTTCTGTTGCCAAATTTTTCAACAATTTCAGTTAAAGATTTAACCGGGTCAGCGCTGTCACCGGTTTGGAAAACGACCTCATTAAACCTTTCGTTTTCAGCCAGATTATTTCTTCCCATAAAATACTTTTTTAGATACAACGAAACACCTATCCAGTCAACGTATTCATCACCGGGATAATAATCATTCATCTCGATATCCCATGACGAAACACTGTTAACTGACCAAACCATAGCTGTATTGGTTGTGTATTGACGAGCTAGGTCAGCAACAAATCTGAAAGTGCTTTTATATTGCTCAGGCTCTGCTCGGTTTGTCCATACGTTCATTTCAGCTCCAAGACGTATAAAAATCGGTATCGAATTATATTTTTCAAGCATTGTAAGAATGCTTATTATGTAGTCACGGCTTTGCATTACTGTTGGAACTGTTGCACCTTCTGCCGGAAAATTCCAGGCAAATTCAACAGCCTTTCCTGCTGCTTTGGCTTCACATAAGATTTTTTCCATCCAGCCTGTGTTTGATTCTCCAAACTCACAATACAATAAAACAGCATTTGTATCAGCAATACCGGAGTTACTGTCAGCAGTAACTCCATAATATACACCTTTTTGAGGTTCAAGCTTTGCACCATAATAGCTAACTGTACTATTGCTGTCTTTGTATAAACGCACATCTGTTTCGTATTGCATAGCTTTTGCTGCACTGATTTTTACAGCGTCATCCCAGCCAAGCTTTTTAGCGTACTCATTATACTTTTTAAACCATATGGCACTTTCGTTAAAGTTACCAAGCATTTCATATGCAATAGCAATCTGCTCTGTACGTGAAGAACGAACATTTAGTATTTCCTGATTTTCTTCCACTCCCTCAAACAATGCAAGTGCTTCCTTGCCCGCATTAATTATACCTTCATAATCGCCTGTTTCTAATGCTGCTGCATAACGGTCATTTATAGGCCAGAAGGCGTTCGGAAATTTATAAGCATTAACAACAGATGTTAACATAACAATTGAAATAAGTAAAGCAATAATCTTTTTCATATTAATACCTCTATATTATAACCTTATACATTTCTGCTGCATCATTTTTTAAAACGTGCTCGGCAATATTTAATATTTCTGCTTTAAAAGCCTTTTCACCAAAGCGTATTTCTATAACATCACCAACTTTAACATCAACAGATGCTTTAGCAACACGTCCGTTTACAGAAACTCGTCCCTGATCACAAGCCTCATTTGCAACAGTTCTTCTTTTAATTATTCTTGAAACCTTTAAAAACTTGTCCAATCTCATATTTTACCCCCTGATTTGTCCGTTACCTTTAATAATATACTTAATAGATGTAAGTTCTTTTAAACCCATAGGACCACGGGCGTGAATTTTTTGCGTGCTGATACCTATTTCTGCGCCAAGCCCGAATTCAAAGCCATCAGTAAATCTTGTTGATGCATTAACATAAACTGCGGCAGCATCAACGCGTGAAGTGAAGACTTCCGATAGTTTCTGCTCTGTTGTAATAATTGCTTCTGAGTGACCAGTGCCATATTTTGTTATATGTTCTATTGCCTCATCAATACCACTTACAATCTTAACAGAAAGAATATAATCATTGTATTCAGTTGCCCAATCATCATCTGTGGCAGCTATTATATCCGTGCATATCTTCAAGCACTCGGCACAACCACGTACTTCTACATTATACTTTTTTAGTTCATTTACAATTTCAGGCAGAAACTCTATAGCACAGCTTTTATCAACAAGCAACGTTTCCATTGCATTACAAACAGACGGTCTGCTTACTTTTGCGTTAATTACAATTTTTTTAGCTATTTCAAAATCTGCAGAGCTTGTTACATACGTATGACAAATTCCACTTCCTGTTTCTATCACAGGTACTGTTGAATTTTCAACAACAGTTTTTATAAGCCCTGCACCACCACGCGGGATTAAAACATCAATGTATTTATTAAGCTTCATCATCTCAGCTGCACGTTCACGTGAAACATCTTCAACAAGTACAACACATTCTTTAGGCATACCTGCTTTTTCAATTGCCTTCTGCATCACCTTAACAATAGCTTTATTCGATACTAAAGCCTCGCTTCCTCCACGTAAAAAAGCGGCATTACCAGACTTGATACATAATGCAGCAGCATCTGCAGTCACGTTCGGACGTGCCTCATATATAATACCAACAACACCAATCGGAACACGTTTTTTGCATATTTCCAGACCGTTAGGGCGTGTAAAGCATTCAACAACATCGCCTATAGGGTCGGGTAACGAAGCAACCTGACGAATGCCCTCAGCCATTGCAGAAATACGTTTGTTATCAAGCGAAAGTCTGTCAAGCATTGCTGCTTTAACACCTTTTTCACGTGCATTCAACAAATCAATTCTGTTTTGCTCAATAATATACTCAGCATTTTCAATCAAAGCATCCGCAATGCTTAGTAAAGCATTGTTTTTAACCTCTGCTGAAGCAATTGCAAGAAACGCCGCAGCTTTTTTTGCAGCTTCACCTTTAATAACCAGTTCACTCATTTTAAAATCCCGCCTTTGAAAAAAGTTCCTCTTGGTCTGCCTTCAGCAATTTCGTACAAAACTTCAGGATTACTGCCATTTACAATAACTGCATCACAACCAAACTTATTAACAAAAGATACTGCGTGTAGCTTTGTCTGCATACCTCCTGTACCTCTGTTAGAGCCGCTTCCACCGGCTATAGCAAGCAATTCATCAGTAACCTTATCTACGTGTGAAATCAGCTTTGCATCCTGATTTATTCTCGGGTCACTGTCATACAAGCCGTCAATATCTGTGAGAATAACAAGCATATCTGCATTAACAATATGAGATACATATGCAGACAAGCTGTCATTATCACCAAACTCAATTTCGTATGTAGAAATGGTATCGTTCTCATTTACTATCGGAACAACACCAAGGTCAATCAAAGTATTAAACGTATTTTTAGCATTGTTTTCACGTTCTCCGCCGTCAATAACATCCTTATTAAGAAGTACCTGTGCAACCGATGTACCATATTCACCGAAAAGCTTGCTGTAAATTTTCATAAGCTCAACCTGACCAACGGCTGCAACAGCTTGCTTTTCACGTGTTGTATCCGGTCTTTTGGGCAACCCAAGCTTTCCAACACCAACACCTATTGCACCACTAGAAACAAGAACCGGTGAAATACCGCTGTTTTTAAGATCACAAAGAACTCTTGATAGCGTTTCTATTCGTCTTAGGTTAATAAGACCTGTATCGTAAGTTAAAGTTGACGTTCCAACTTTTATAACCATTCTATTAATATTTTTCAAAACAACTCACCCCAATATATATTTTATCAACAAAACGCTATAAGTCAAGTATTTTTTCACCAATTTTTTTAAAAACAGGTGCAGCAGAAACACTGCCGTAATTTCCATTTTCAGCAAGAACTACACAAACATACTCAGGATTATCTGCCGGGAAATAACCTGCAAACCATCCGTGAGTTAAAAATTCACCGGATTTTAACCATCCAGTTTCTGCAGTTGCAGTTTTGCCCGCAACCTGAACACCATCAATTGCTGCAGGCATCCCCGTGCCATATTGCACAGCTTCTTTTAACATTTGCTTTAATGCCCTGTTTGTATCTGACGAAATAATCCTGCCTGTTCTTGTTGGTTTTATAGGCGTGCATACTCCTTTTGAATCAACAATTCCGTCAATAAGAGTTAACTGAGTTCTTATTCCATCATTTGCTATTGTACACATCATATCTGCAACCTGCAGCGGTGTGGCAAGTATTTGCCCCTGACCGATAGATATATTTGCAACATCGCTTTTTGTTGTTCCCATAATGGCTGGGATATTCCCCCACGCCTCATCAAATCCGTTAATTTTTAGAATTTGCTCACCAAAACCAAAATCATATGCACATTTTCTTATTTGTTCATAACCCGTTTCTAATCCGAGATTATAAAACAAACAATTGCACGAATGAGCAAAGCCTTCTGTAAATGTAAGCTGCCCGTGTCCTTCCTTTTTATTACATACAAAGCTCGTGCCGTCGATATCAGTTTTACCTGTGCAGTAAAAACTATATTCATAAGAAAACTTTGATTCGAGTGCACTTGCAGCAGTTATTATTTTAAACACAGAGCCAACATTGTACTGACATAAAGCTCTGTTTAAAAGTTCTCCGTTGTTACTGTTAAAATATGATGAAATTTTATCACGTTCAAAACCGGGTTTACTTGCCATAGCGAGAATGCCACCACTTTTTGGGTCTGCAACAATAACTGCACCTGTAAGCTTTTCCTCTTCCATTACCTCTTCAACAACAGATTGTATATGATAATCAACAGTAAGCCGTATACCACTAAAGCTTTCGTCACTTTTTAACTGTGTTTTTTTTACTACACTTCCTTCAGCACTCTTCTGAACAGCAATTAAGTCTGGGTGTTCTTTAATAAGCACGCTGTTAAACGCCTTTTCAATACCACTTGCACCGCCATCCCATATATATCCGATAACGTGATTTAGAATATTATTGTTTTTATATCTTGGACTTGCCCCTGCTAGTACACGCATATCTTTATCGTATATTATTTTTCTTTCAGCTTTATTATTTAGTAATGTTGTTTGCTGTTTGAACGCTTCTTTTTTTAAATCATCACCAACAACATATGATATATACAATAATCGTACTATCAACAGAAACAATATAATTGTAATTAATGCTTTAATTTTTTGTATTCTCATATTGTTATTATTGCCAAATTGCTTTTTTTAATGTATAATTACTATGAGGTGTTTTTAAATGAAATCTCTTGTTGTAAATAAAAATGATGCGGGACAGCGAATGGATAAATTTTTACACAAATTCTTTAAATCAGCCATACCATCATCAGTAATATATAAGTCTTTGAGAAAAAAGAGAGTTAAAGTTAACGGAAAAGCTGTTAAACAGGAATACATTCTTGTTGAGGGAGATAAGATAGACCTTTATATTAACGACTGCTTCTTCGATTCAAAGGAAGCTCCTCCTGAAAAAATCAAGCATAATCTTGACGTAATTTATGAAGATGAAAATATAATTCTGATTAATAAACAGTCAGGGATTGTTGTACACGATGACGATAACGGAAGTGTTAATACTCTTATTGCACAGCTTAAAAGCTATCTCATTGATAAAGGTGAGTATGACCCCTCATCTGAAAACAGTTTTGCTCCGTCACTGTGTAACAGAATAGACCGAAACACAAGTGGTATTGTGATAGGTGCAAAAAACTTTCAGTCTTTAAAAGAAATGAATGACATTATAAAGCATAGAAAGGTAACAAAGCTTTACCGTGCACTTGTTTGCGGAAAGCTTGAAAAAAAGAGCGACACACTGACAGGCTTTTTGTTTAAGGACAGTAAAACAAACAAGGTTTATGTAACAAAAACACAACAAAAAGGTGCTGTTAAAATCATTACAAAATATAAGGTTTTAAAACAGTTTGAAGACCGTGCTCTCGTCGAAGTAGATTTAATCACAGGAAAAACGCATCAGATAAGAGCCCATTTTGCATATATAGGACACCCTCTTATAGGAGATGGGAAATATGGAACAGCAGACAAAAATTTCAAAGGACAGGCTCTTCATTCTTATAAGCTGGTTTTTGGCAATATTGAAACACCTTGCTTAAAATATTTATCTTGTAAAGAATTTACTGCACCATATGAATTTTGAGGGTATGAAAGCCCTCAAAATTCATAAATAACATCTAATGTCAACAGCAAGCTGTTCTTCAAGGTTAATAAGTCGTTTTGTTATATCCTTTGAAACCTCGTCAGCAGCCTCATATTTGTTAAGATACTTGTTAAGTGATTTAACACCCATATTGCAGCCGTCTGTCATCAAATCTGCAATTGTAGCATCAGAATCATTCATTGCCATTTTTAAGTTTGTTTTCATCCAGGACATTCCTTTTGCTATCATAGCAGGTTCTTTGCCAACATCGTGATATTTATGCAGTTGTTCTTCTATTTCGCTTTCAAGCTTCTTATGCTCATTCTTACATTTTGTCAGGCATTTTTCAAAATCATTATTATTTACATTATCAAGAATGTCATCAATAGATGAAACACCCATTTTAACGCCTGCATCACATTCCTTTAACAGCTTTACAGTATCATTTTCAATCATATATTTCACCCTTTCAAATATGAGATACTATAATTATTACCTGTCAACTGATTAAATATGAGCATATAGCAAAAAAGAAGCACCAAATGGCACTTCTTTCAAATTCAATATCTATTAATTTGTATCATATTAACCATTAAGCCTCTTTTACCATTTGAAGCACGGTGTGAAAAAAGCTCATCAGGGTTGCAGCCTGTGCAAATATCGGAAACAAACACATCCGTAACTCCTGTACTTTTTAACACATATCTGTTAATTTCCGGTAAATCAAGATAATATTTACCAATGTTAGAAATGCATCCAACACCGCTAAACTTTTCCTTAAAACGCATATACAAAACACAATCAACCTCATAACAGCAGCTATGTATGCCTGCTCCTATTGCCGCTTTGATGTTAATCGGATTACAGCCGTATTGTTCTACCATTTTTAAGACAGTTTTACGTGCAAGCTCCAAAAATGTACCTTTCCATCCACAATGTGCAGCAGCAACTACCTTTTTTTCGGCATCCGCTAATAAAACAGGTATGCAGTCAGCAGAAAAAACACACAATGCAACTTCGGGGCAATTGGTAATCAAAGCATCTATATTGTCATAATCACGCTCATATATTATGCCTTTGCCACGGTCTTTTTCAGTAGCACATAAGATATTATCACCATGCTTCTGATTAGCACAAACAGTGTTAGTGGCTTTTATTCCTGAAGCATTGCAAAATAAATCCCAGTTAGTTTTAATACTTTCAACACTGTCATCAGTAGAAAGTCCTAAATTCATTGATGCAAAATGCTCAATTTCACTCACACCGCCAAAACGAGTTGACGCACTGTGAATCACAAAGTCCAAAGCAGACAAATTAGGATACTTTAGAAGAACTGCTTCGCCTTTTTTTATAATATCTGTATTATTTGTTTTCATTCTTTGTTGCCTTTTTAGTTGTTTTTTTAACAGTCTTTTCTGCAGTCTTTTTAGTAGCTGTTTTTCTTACGGGCTTTTTAACTGTTCCTGCTATTTCTGTTATACACATAGCATCACCCTCAACATATGCAACACCTTTTTCTATTGCCGTAAAGACATCAAGCTTACCTGAAAAAATGTCCTTTAGCACTTTAAATTCAGCAGCTAACAAAGCACGTCTGTCATAATAATCATACGGTTCAACGTACACTGCACCACTATCGATAGCAATATAGAATGCACCGCTACAATCCTCATCTGTAAAATTCACCTGAACAGCATAATTTACAGAAATCGCTGAAGCATCCGTTGTTTTAAACACCTTTTTAATTTTGTCAAAAGCCTCTGTAAATGTCATATTAATCCTCTCCTTTTATAAACAAATTGTTATTATATATGCTATATAAATAATAAGCAAAATTAATCCTGTTATACGCTTGAATTTTCCCATAAGCAAGGTTGGAACAAGAGCAACAAGTGTAATACCAAGACAAATTGGGATGTCAAATGAAACACTTTGTGCAGAAACAGGAAGAGTTCCACCGCTTAACAATGTGCAAACAGGCAAAATCAACGTAAGGTCAATGATATTTGCACCAAGTATGTTACCAACTGATAGTGACGACTGTTTTTTAGCAACTGCAGTTATAGTTGTAATAAGCTCAGGCAAAGATGTTCCGACCGCAATAACAGTTGCACCAATTATACTTTCTGACACTCCAATAAAACGTGCAATTTCACTGCCGTTTTCAACAATTAAATCTGCGCCAATTATAATACCTGCTGCACCGGCTATAAATTTAATGGTATTTACAACAACATCACTTCGCTTAATGCTTATTTTGGCATTATCAACCGCTATTACTGCCTTTGCTTTTCTGATATTTTCCCATACAAAAACCATAAAAATAATAACCAATAATACAGATGAAAAAATGTTCAAATGCCCACCCGCAGTTGATACAAGCAGCAAAGCCGCCGCCCCGGTAAGCAACGCACTTTTTAAAAACAAGTCAGAACGCTTTATAGCAACAGGCATACATACAACAGATATCGCAAGAATAAGACCAATATTAGCAATAACTGAGCCAACAGAATTACCAACAGCAAGCTCTGTTTTATCATTAAAAGCTGCGATTGACGAAACAAAAAGCTCGGGCAATGTTGTTGCAACACTTACAACAGTAGCTCCAATAATAAATTTGGGTATTCTTGAAATCTCTGCAAGCCAGCTTGCGGCATCTACAAAGAAATCTCCTCCTTTTACAATTAAAATAACACCAATTACAAACAAAACAAAAATCATAACAGTTGTCATAAACTTACCTCACATAATTTCAATAAGCTCTTTAGGTGAACTCGTTAAATTGGAATATCCGTCCTTTGTAACTACAACCAAATCTTCGATTCTTACACCAAATTCATTTTCAAAATACAAGCCAGGTTCAACTGTAACAACGTTCCCTTCACACAGCACTGCATCAGACCTCGGCGATAGATTCGGAAGCTCGTGAATCAGCAAGCCTGTGCCATGACCAAGAGAGTGATTAAACAATTTTGCAAAGCCTGCTTCTTCAAAAATATTTCTGGCAACTGCATCAACCGACTTTGAGTTTTCACCTGATTTAATTGCTTTCAGACTTTCAAGCTGTGCTTTTAAAACAAGGTTGTATATTTCGCGTTGACGGTCTGTTGCCTTCCCAAAGCATACCGTTCTTGTCATATCTCCGCAATAGCCGTTGTATACACAACCAAAATCCATAAGAACAAGGTCACCTTTTTTTAACTGTCTGTCAGTCGGATATGCGTGCGGCAAAGCAGCACGTTCACCAAAAGCTACAATAGTATCAAATGATGTTTTTTCTGCACCGTTTTTCCGCATAAAAAACTCAATTTCATCTGCAAGCTCTTTTTCAGTTACATCCTCTTTGATAAAGTTTAATATATGCTTAAATGCAGCATCACCAATTTGTTCTGCCTTTTGGATATTTTCTGTTTCTGCTTTGGTTTTTATGCATCTTAATTTTTCAAGCTTATCTGATACACCTGTAAACCTTGCTTTAATTGCAAAATTCATACGTTTATAGATTGAATAAGAAATGTAATCATCTTCAAACCCAATGCTATCAAAGCCGTGCTCAGCAATTTTAGAAAAAACATTGCCCGAATATTCAACTACATCAAAGTCGCTTGCCTGCATTCGTGCCTGAACAGTGTATCTGCCATCAACATACAATATTTTTTTGTCAGGTGAAATTACTGCGTAACCCTCACCGCCGGTAAAGCCGGTATGAAATCTGAGATTATGGGGACTTGAAATAATAACTGCATCAGCAACAGTGTTAAATATACTATCCATTTATCATATTCTCCATTGCATCAACAGCCATTATATATCCATAGCTTCCAAAGCCACAAATAACACCTTTGCACACTCTACCGGTTACTGAAGTGTGTCTGAATTCCTCTCTGCTATGGATGTTTGACAAATGAACTTCTATAGCAGGAGTTTGTGCAGATGTGATAGCATCGTGAAGAGCAATACTGTAATGAGTATACGCACCAAAGTTTACAATGATACCATCATATACTCCACGTGAATTCTGAACTGCAGTAGCAAGCTCACCTTCACAATTCGACTGATAGAAATCCACATCTATGCCTTTTGCAGAACAGTGCTTTTCGATGTTTTTGCAAATATCTTCAAGAGTTTCGTATCCATAAATTTCAGGCTCACGAGTGCCTAGCATATTAAGATTTACTCCATTTATAACTAGTAATTTCATAGCAATCCCCCTTTCGCTTTATTGTAGCAATTCTGCATATACAATGCGTCTTTGGTTTGTGTACCAGCAGATTCGCAAATAATTGTCGGTGTAAGATTATACTCAACCAAAAGCTCAGCAAGTGGCTCAAACAATGGACCATACTCTATATTATCAAAAGTCACGTGTCGTTTTTCGCCACCTTTTGTAAACTCAATTTTGCTAAAATGAGCGTGAAAATTTTTTGCTCTGTACTCGCCAAGCTTTTTATGCATTTTTTTGATTATAACCTCGTAATCCTCTTTGGTATTGATTCCACCTATTGAACGTGCATTAAGATGACCAAAATCAATTGTGGGAACAAGGCGTTCATCCATTGCACAAAGCTGCAAAACCTCTTCCAGAGTACCCATCTGATTAATTTTACCCATTGTTTCAGGACAAAGTGTTATATCTCCAAGACCTGCATCATCAAGCTCTTTTAGTGCTCTTGTCATAGTGGTTTTTGAAATTTCCATAGCATACGCTCTTGTAATATCCTTAGCAGCGCCCATATGAACAACAACACGTGATGCACCCATATGTTTTGCCGCATTTGCACTTTGCATAATGTATCCTATAGTTTTATCTATCCGTTCTTCTTCAACACTTGAAATATTAGTAAAATATGGTGCATGAACACTTAAACTAATTCCATTTTCCCGTGCAAGCTCACCTAATCGGGCAGCACTTTCATCAGAAATTTTAACGCCACGTCCACATTCATATTCATATGCATTAAGACCAACCTTTTTAAGCCAGGCAGGAATATCCATTGAAGATTTGCCACCTTGCTCGTAAAAATCCTCACAATTGCCACCGGGGCCGAATTTAATCATTTATTACCATTCCTTTCAAACCAAATATTATGTGCCTTAAGACCTTGATTAACAAGCATTTCAAGTCCGTTGTGTGCTTCACAACCGTTAGAAATTGCAAGCTGCATAAATTTTGTGATTTGCGGCTTGTAATTAGTATCATAAACCTTTGTTTCTGGGTTTATTCCATCAAGATTATCAACAGGCGGAAGCCCAGTAATATGCTCACTTGAAGTTGTATTAATAAGAATATCGCAATCACAGGCACAAAACTCATTTAACGGATATGCGAATACATTATCATATTCTTCTGCTATCATCTTTGCTTTTTCAAATGTACGATTGTATATATTGACTTTAGAAACACCTGCTGATACAAGGCTTTGAACAATCGCATGAGTTGTGCCACCTGCACCTATAATTTTTACAGTTTTGCCTGCTACTCCATCTTTAAACTGCATAACAAAGCCCGCACCATCTGTTGAGTAACCGTATAGCTTGCCATCGATGATTTTAACTGTGTTAACCGAATTAATTTTAGCTGCATCAGGATGAACATAGTCAAGGTATTTAATAATTTCCTGTTTATACGGAACAGTTATGTTAAATCCAAGAAATTTATTAGCTTTAAAATACTCTATGTATTTTGCCAATTCGTCAGGCAATACGCAATACTTTTTATATTGAGCATTAACTCCTGTATTGTCATAAAAGCTTTTATGCAGTATTGGTGACAAGCTGTGTTTAATCGGATTGCCGACAACGCCAAGACGTTTTGGTAAAACTTTCTTATAAAAAAGCTTTTCAATACTTCTTTTAAACTGAATCTGAAAATCCTCCTCATCCATCCTTATAGGTTTAACCAATATACATTTTAAACCTGCAAGCTTAGCTCCCAAAACATCGGTAAAAAGCTGGTCACCAATAAACACAACTTCATTTTTATTTGCGTTATACATTTTCACACACTTATTATAGGAAAAAGGCAAAGGCTTATTAGCCTTATGTATCGCATAATATCCAAGCTCTTTGTTGAATAAATCGACACGTTCTGCGTTATTGTTAGATAAAAAGCAAACATCAAAGCCAAGGTCTTTTACATTTTTAAACCAATCAAGTATAGTTTTTGTTGGTTTTTCAAGACCATAAGGAACAATTGTATTGTCAATGTCAGTAAGAATAAGTCTTATTCCGTCTTGCCTCAACTTTTTAAGATTTATATTAAATATATTATCCTCGTAATAATCA
>JAZNGX010000138.1:0-3409 GCA_045576675.1 Clostridia bacterium
CCTGATATCCACACAAGGCTGTCTGTACTTGCACCCTCAGGCTCTACATAATAATTGAACCAGTACCCCTCGCCAACATTTAATGTGATAGTTTCAGGAATATATACTGCTGTCGGCTCATTATCCTCAACAGTTACATCGCTACCAACATGAACAGTAAGTGTACCAAGTGTGCCGTAGTCGGCAGATGATACTGTTATGTACGCTGTACCTGCATTGTATGTATAAAGCCTTCTTTTGTTATATTCGGCAACGCTGGTATCAGAGCTTTCCCATACTAATGAGCTACTGCTTACTCCATCAATAGTAATATTGTAGCTTAATGAATATGTAATATTTTCATCAAGATAAAGCTCTGTTATCGTTTTGCCATCAGCATCATAGAACTCAATTCCGCCCTCAACTGGTCCTACAACGTCGCCACCTTCGTCACTTCCGTTAACGTATATCTTAAGAGTGCCTATTGTTACGCCATCCTCTGCACTAAATACAACCTCGGCTTCGCCTGCACTGACTGCAGATATCACAAAACCACCGTTGTTGCCATATCCGTCATATACTTCAGAGTTTGTCATACGTGCAGCATATTCATCAGGCATATTAATCATTGGCTTTATAACCGGCGTATAATATGTAAAATATGCAGTTTCACCAACAGTAAGCGTTGTTTCTGTTATTTCATAACCATTAGCGTCATAAAACGTTACATACTGCTCAGGTACAACATCCTCTCCGGGTACATCTACAGCTTCAGCTACATATACCCAGAATGAGCCTAATGTTATTCCGTCAGATGTTGCAGCTATAATTTCTGACTGACCTGTTCCGCTTGCATATACGCAGCATCCGTCATTTATCTGCACCGCTTTTGAATTTGATGAATAGATATACACTGAGCTTATATCTATGTCTTCTGATGCCGTAGTATAGCTGAAGTAATATTCATCTCCAACGTTAAGTGTTACTTCTTTTATTGGTCCATTTTCATCCATGAACACAATGCCATATGAAGTATCATCAGCAGCAATCGGCACAACTGTATTTACAACAATAATACACAGTACCAAAAATACTGAAAGCACTTTTTTCATAAAAAATCCTCCTTTTTAAAATTATCAACATAATTGCGATTATGTTGATATATATCTGTATAATTGTAACATACGTTACAATATAAAGCAATAATTTACAGTTTATTTTTTTAAATTTCTCTTTTATGCACAAAAAACGGTATCAAAATTTGACCGATGAATATATTCCATCTAACATCGGTCTGTTTTTTGTGCCCTCCAAATATGTAATATGGAAATTCATCACTTAAATTATCAACATAATCGCAATTATGTGTTCCTTTTTTTAACTCTTTAATAATCCCAGCATTTGTATTTGTCTGCGGTGTATTTCGCCTGTTTCAATAGTATATATACGGGTAGTTTCCACAGAAGAATGACCTAAAATATCAGCAAGTCTTACAATGTCCTTTTGCAAGCTGTAATAGGTTCTTGCAAAAAGATGCCGAAGATTGTGCGGAAAAACCTTTTCTTCCGTAACTCCTGCAATTTTACACAACGCTTTTAACATTCTCCAGATATAACTTCTGTCAAGAGGGTTTCCGTTGCAGCTTACAAAGACAGCGCCATTTTTTATATTGTTTTTTTGTATATAACCTTTAAGCATTTTGCAAAGTTCTTTCGGCAGAATAACAACTCGCATTTTACCTTTGCAGCTGATTATCGCCCGACCTGCTTTTATAGCCGAGGTGGTAATATAGCGTAATTCAGACACTCGTATACCTGTGCTGCAGATAGTTTGCATAAGAAAATACAACCTTTCGTTCTTTTTACATTTTGCCGCAGTCAGCAATCTTTCGTATTCCGCTTTTGTAAGTTCTTTTTCTTTGTCAACAAAAATCTGACGTTGTATTTTTAAGTTTTTAACTTTTAAATCATACCGGTTTATATATATAAACAGAGCATTTAATGAAGCCAGAATAGAATTCACACTTTTCGGAGCGTACCCTGCACAAAGCTCTTTTTTATAATCCAGCACCAGAGCTTTGTCAACACTTCTGCCTCCAAGCCATTTGCAAAAACAACGTAAGTCTCGCATATATTTTTCAATGGTATTATTACTCTTTTCCTGCTCATAAAGATATAATTCAAAGCTTTTAAGGTTTTCTTCTGTAATAGTTTTCATCTCAAAACACCCTTTCAGTTTTTCTTTTTATTATTCAGTTTGAATCAGATTATTATTCAGTTTGAATCAGAACTTCACATAAAAAGACCTTCGAAACAACTAAATAGTCATCTCAAAAGTCTTTATTATTAATGTGATTTTACGCCTTCGGAGTAGCTGAATAGATTTAACTTTGTTAAATCTATTTTAAAATTAGTGAACAATTTAGATGACACTAATTTTTTGTCGATATGCAAACTAAAGTTTGCTCGATATATTTACTCCGTAAATTCGATATGTTTTCGTTTCACTCAAAACTCGAAATGATATAAATCTCGTTGCGTCAGCAACATATCGAGCCGTAAGGCATATCGAGTGCGATAGCACATATCGAAAATCTCGCAAGAGATTTATATCGCTGAATTCAAGCTTTGCTTGAATTCATTATACCATATAATGATAAAAAAAGCAAACAACACAATTACTTTTATTGACTTTTACTGACTTATATTATAAAATAATCGTGAGGTGTTAAAAATGTCTGTCAAAAGAAAGTTTAAAACAACCGCCATAATTGTTGCTGCAGGAAAAGGCACAAGAATGGGAACAGATATTAAAAAACAGTTTATTAAGATTCACGATATACCTGTGATTATTCATACCTTAAAAGCATTTGAAGTCTGCGATGTAATAAACAATATAATTGTTGTTACGGCAACAGAGGATATTTCATATATGCTTGGGCTTATAAAAGATTACCGCCTTACAAAAGTCCACGAAATAGTTTCAGGCGGCAGCACCAGAGCACAGTCAGTAATTAACGGATTAAAATATGCGGCTGACAGCGACTATGTTGCAATTCACGATGGTGCAAGACCGTGCATAACTCCTGAAATTATCGAAAAAACGGTTGAAGCTGCAGTAAAACACAATGCCGCCTTTTGCGGAGTAAAAGTTACCGATACAATAAAATCTGTAAACGAAAGCGGCTTTGTTACAGCAACTGTTGACAGAACACCGCTCTGGCGTGTTCAGACTCCGCAGTGCTTTGAAACAAGCCTTATTACAAAAGCATACGAAGGCAATGACAGCGCATCGTTTACCGATGATTGTATGGCAGCAGAGGCAACAGGCATAGCTGTTTATGCTGTTGAGGGAAGCTCGTCCAACATTAAAATAACTACGAGAAATGATATATTAATAGCAGAAAGTATATTAAAATAAGCAAGTCGGA
>JAZNGX010000139.1:0-14934 GCA_045576675.1 Clostridia bacterium
GACCGCTATTGTTATCGCCACATAAGCAAACAACAATTATTACTGCTATTATAATCCATATCCAGTCGCTGCTGAATAATCCGCAATTATTATTGTATGACATACCAAAACCCTTTCTGAACAAATATTTGATAAATATTCAATTAAATATTTATACTACATTATATTCGTCAAGATGAAAATGGTCACAAAAAAACAGGATAAATACAAAATATCTATCCCGTTTTGATGTCGCTATATTAAATACAATTATTTAACTGCGTCTTTAAGAGCCTTACCAGCTTTGAAAGCAGGTGTCTTAGCAGCAGGAATTGTAATCTCAGCACCTGATGAAGGATTTCTACCCTTACGAGCAGCTCTTTCACGTACTTCGAATGAACCGAAACCAACTAACTGAACTTTGTCACCCTTTTTAAGAGCGTCTGTAATGCTATCGATTGTAGCTGTCAAAACAGCTTCAGCATCCTTCTTAGTGATTCCAGATTTTTCTGCGATGCTTGCGATTAATTCTGTTCTATTCATTTGTGTTACCTCCTAAAATAATACTTCTTGTATATTTTACCACACTGTTTAGTAAAACTCAATAGTTTTTTTATATTTTTTACCCAAAAATACTAAATTTTATTAGTTTTGACGTATATTTAGTAAATAATTAGTCAATTCGACCATATATTTTGTGTATTTCATCGCTGTAAGTGCCGTTTTTATCATAAATAACAAGTGGCGAATCGTATATCAACTTGGGATTTCCACCCTTTTTACCCTCTATCAAAAGCATAACAGGGGGCTTATCCGCATATGAATGAACAGGTCTTATACGCTTTGGTTCAATACCATTTTCACGCATACACATAACTATATCGCACAACCGCTCCGGGCGATGAACCATAAAAAACAAGCCGCCAAACTTCAAATTTCTTGATGCACATTTGCAAACATCGTTTAAATTACACATAACCTCATTGCGTGCAATCGCAAGATGTGTGCTTTCACTCACAGTACCGCCGCTTAATTCCTTATAAGGTGGATTACAGGTAACACACTCGTATGGTTTTTGTGATTTGAATTCTTTTATGTCACCATTTATAATCGTTATATATTCTGAGGCATCATTAAGCTTTACAGTTTCTGTTGCCATATTGTAAATATCCTGTTGAATTTCAATGCCATCTATATGCTTTGCTTTTGTTTTGGCTGAAATAATCGCAGGTATCACACCGCTTCCTGTGCACATATCCAAAACCCTGTCCCCATATTTTATGCGTGCAAAATTCGCAAGCAAAACAGCGTCAATACCAAAACAAAACCACTTAGGATTTTGTTTTATTCTAAGTGGTTTTCCGTTTCTGCCGATTAGTTCCAGATCATCTAATCTGTAATCAATCATCTTCTTTTTTCAGCTATTTCAGTTAATATATCTGAAATAAATTCATCAAGCTTTCTAACGCCCAAATCGCCTTCCTTGCGTGAACGAACCGCAACAGAATCAGCTGCTGCCTCGGCATCACCAACGATAAGCATATAAGGAATCTTATCCTTCTGAGCTTCACGGATTTTGTATCCTGTCTTTTCATTTCTGTCATCCAGTTCTACACGTAAGCCTGCTTTTTTAAGCTCAGCATACACTTTTTCTGCATATTCAAAATGCTTTTCGCTGATAGGAAGAATTCTTGCCTGTGTGGGTGCAAGCCATGTCGGGAATGCACCTGCGTATTTTTCAATAAGAAGTGCAAGAGTTCTCTCATAACATCCGATTGATGTTCTGTGAATAATATAAGGATTCTTCTTGCTGCCATCTTTGTCAACATATTCCATACCAAACTTTTCAGCAAGCATCTGGTCAATCTGTATTGTAATAAGAGTATCCTCTTTACCAAATACATTCTTAATCTGTATATCAAGCTTCGGACCATAGAATGCAGCTTCACCGATACCAATAACATAAGGAATCTCAAGATGATCAAGAATCTTCTGCATAGTATCCTGTGCCTCATCCCACTGTTCCTTTGTTCCGATATATTTTTCACGGTCATCAGGATCCCACTGTGAGAAACGATATGAAACATCCTCATATAATCCAAGTGTTTTAAGCATATATATTGCCATTTCAAGACAATTTTTGAATTCTTCCTCCAACTGGTCCGGACGGCACATAAGATGTCCTTCAGAAATAGTAAACTGACGCACGCGGATAAGTCCGTGCATTTCACCTGAAGCTTCGTTTCTGAAAAGCGTTGATGTTTCACCATAACGAAGCGGCAAATCACGGTAGCTACGCATTTCTGCAAGATAAGCCTGATACTGGAACGGACAAGTCATAGGACGAAGTGCAAATACTTCTTTATCAGTTTCCTCATCACCCATTACAAACATACCATCCTGATAATGATCCCAGTGACCTGAAATCTTATACAAATCGCTTTTTGCCATATACGGAGTTTTGGTACGTACCCAACCGTTTGCATCCTCGTGATCCTCAACAAATCTCTGCAAAATCTGCATAACCTTAGCACCCTTAGGAAGCATTATAGGCAAGCCCTGACCAATTAATTCAGATGTAGTAAAATAACCAAGTTCTCTGCCAAGCTTATTGTGGTCACGGTTTTTTGCATCCTCAAGCTTGGCAATATGTGCGTCAAGGTCTTCTCTGTTAGTAAATGACACGCCATAAACACGTGTTAACATTTTGTTCTTTTCATTACCTCTCCAGTAAGCACCTGTTACGCTTAAAAGCTTAAATGCTTTAACTTCAGATGTTCTTTCAAGGTGAGGGCCGGCACACAAATCTGTAAAATCGCCCTGCTTATAAAAGCTTATAACTTCGTCTTCAGGTAAGTCGTTAATAAGCTCAACCTTGTAAGGCTCATCCTTCATAAGCTCTAATGCCTCTGCTCGGGGTAGCTCAAAGCGTTCAATCTTTAAGCCTTCCTTCACAATTTTCTTCATTTCTTTTTCTATTTTTGCCAAATCCTCATTGCTGAATGGGGTTTCGGTGTCGAAATCATAATAAAATCCGTTAGCTATCGCAGGCCCGATAGCAAGCTTTGTTCCGGGATATAGTCTTTTTACAGCCTGAGCAAGTATATGTGATGATGAATGCCAGAATGTACTGCTTCCGCCGTTTTCAAAAATTTCTTTATTCACGTCTATTACCTCTTTTCTTCTTTAATATTATATTATAAATACTTTATTTAATATTGTCAAGTAATTTTAGTGATATCCGCACCAAGTAAATTCATTTTTTCAACAAAATTTTCATATCCGCGTTCTATATAACTGTAATTATCAATCTCTGTTGTTCCCTTTGCCGCAAGTGCCGCCACAGCAAGTGCTGCACCTGCACGAAGGTCGGTTGCACTGACTTTTGCAGCAGTAAGCGTTGTTCCTTCTATTATAGCAGTACGTCCTTCAGTTTTGATATCTGCACCCATCCTTTGCAGCTCTGCAAGATGCATAAATCTGTTTTCAAAAACCGTTTCGGTTAAAACACTTGTTCCTTTTGCAACAGCCATAACCGAAGAAAAGGGTGCCTGCATATCTGTTGGAAATCCAGGATAAGGCATTGTTTTAATGTCAGCAGCCTTAAGCCTTGCATTACCAGCCACCGATAATTCACTTGCAAATTCTGTAACATCAACACCAAATTCTTTTATTTTTGCAATAACAGGCTTTAAATGCTCAGGGCACACATTGCAAAGCTTAACACTTCCACCTGTAATTGCAGCTGCTGTCATAAACGTGCCTGCTTCTATTCTGTCTGGTATTACAGAGTGTGTACATCCGTGAAGCTCTGTTACTCCGCTTATTCTCACAGTATCTGTTCCGGCTCCTGTAACCTTGCCGCCCATATTATTGATAAAATCAGCCAAATCAGTAATTTCAGGCTCCGCCGCCGCATTTTCAATAACAGTATCTCCGTCTGCCAGTGTTGCTGCCATAATCAAATTTTCTGTTGCACCAACGCTTGGGAAATCAAGGTACACTGTTGTTCCTTTAAGCCTTTTGCATTTACCCTCAACAAATCCGTTTTGTTTATTGATTGCAGCTCCCATCTGTATTAAACCCTTGATATGCAAATCAACCGGTCTTGTTCCTATTCTGCAGCCACCGGGCAAATAAATCTTTGCTCTTCCGTTTTTTGCGAGCAAAGGGCCAAACATCAGAAATGATGCCCTAAGCTTTCCTGCAAGCTCGCCTGTTTTCGCACACGGGTTTATATTTTCACATTTAAGCTTAACGCAATTTCCATTAAAGTCTATAACAGCACCTGAAGCCTTAAGCAGCTCAAGCATATTGTTTGTGTCAGATAAACAAGGTACATTGTTTATCACACACTGCTCATCAGTAAGTATACAAGCCGTCAAAATAGGTAAAGCGGCATTTTTTGAGCCGCTTATCATAATATTTCCTTTAAGGCATTTTCCGCCATTAATATAAAGTTTTGACATAATATCACTCCCCTTAATAAGTATTTGCCCAAGGGAGTGTTGTTATTCAGAATTAAAGCTGAGCTTCAAGCTCCTCTATTTCACGGATAATATCAGTTCTTTTAACCATTGTCATAAATGAAAAATTGCATTGCAATGCTTTTTTATACTGATTTATACCCTCCTGAATGTCACCGCATTTAATTAAAAACTGACCATATTCATACAGGCAATCGGGGAATTGCGGATTTAATGCCATCAATTCGTCATAATACTTTTTGGCATTTTCCATTTCGCCAAGCTTAAAATATGTAAGTGCAAGGTTTTCAACAATAATAATATTTGACGAATTGTAATCGTATGCCTTTAAATTAAACTCAAGTGCTTTCTGATACTGACCGTCAAAAATGTACATATAACCAAGGCTTCCGTAATTATTTGTGCTGGGTGCATTCTCAACAACCTCTTCAAGCATTTCTATAGCAGTTTTAACATCGCCCTTTTTCCAGAAAACAAGTGCGTGTGATGATTTTAATGCCATTTTTTCGTGCGGCTTTAAACCTGTCATTCTTATAAGATTAAAAAGCTTGTCTGCTCTGTCAACATTACCTGTTTTTAATGTCAGATATGCATAAAGTGAGCTGTTTCCAAAATTCATTTTACCGATTTTATATGCAATATCGTAAATCTTCATTGCAAGCTCAGTCTTGCCTTTTGCATAGATAAACCTTGCAACCACCGCAACAAGATTTGCCCTTTGAATAAACAAAAACACAATCGAAGCTATTAAAATTAAAGTACCAAACATTTTTATTCCTCCTTAAAACAATAAGCACCTTTATTTATTATAATCTAAAAGTATAATTTTATAAAACATACATATAATTATATACAAATTGCTAAACATTGTCAATCCATTATTTTTTTGAAAAAACAAAATTATTTTTATTGACAAACATTTTCTTTCTTGATATAATGATTAACGGAGACTCGGCTTTTTTGGAAAGTCTGATAGGGAGAATGCGTCGGAGACTGGAAGCGCATTTGAGATGAGTAGTAAGCTTGGGAACACTCCGTTTTATTACAGTTTAATATTTTTGAAAGCGGGCACTGTTTTTCAGTGTCAATGCGGGTGGCACCGCGGGTTAAATAATTTTATTTACTCGTCCCGGAAATATTTATATATTTCCGGGACTTTTAATTTTTTTAGGAGGTATCTATTATGTACAGAACCCTTATGTGTAACGACATTCGTGATGAGCATATCGGCAAAACCGTTCAGCTTGCAGGTTGGGTTGATGTTGTTCGTGACCACGGCGGCGTTATATTTATTGACCTTCGCGACTACACAGGTGTAACACAGGTAGTTGTTCACAACGAAGCGTTGCTTAAAGATGTAAACCGTGAAACTGTTATATCAGTCAGCGGTATCGTTGAAAAGCGTAACGCTGAAACAGTTAATGAAAAAATCGCAACAGGAAGTGTGGAGCTTATTGCTGACAGCCTTCAGGTATTAGGCAAAAGCCAGAATATGCTTCCCTTTGAAGTTCGTGCTTCAAGAGCAAGCAAGGATGAGCTTCGTTTAAAATATCGTTATCTTGATTTGAGAAATCCAAAAAATCACGATAATCTTGTAAAACGTTCACAGATTATCCGTCATTTAAGAAACAAAATGGAAGAAAAAGGCTTTCTTGATATGCAGACTCCTATTCTTACTGCATCATCACCTGAGGGTGCAAGAGACTTCCTTGTACCCAGCAGAAAGCATCCCGGCAAGTTTTATGCTCTTCCGCAGGCTCCTCAGCAGTTCAAACAGCTTTTGATGGTATCAGGCTTTGACAGATACTTTCAGGTAGCCCCTTGTTTCCGTGATGAAGATGCTCGTGCTGACCGTTCGCCGGGTGAGTTCTATCAGCTGGACTTTGAAATGGCTTTTGCTACTCAGGAAGAGGTTCTTGATGTTTGTGAGGATGTTATCTACGATACATTTAAAACATTTTCAGACAAGAGAATTACGCCAAAGCCGTTCCGTCGAATCACTTATGCAGATGCAATGATGACATATGGTTCAGACAAGCCTGACCTTCGTAATCCTCTTATAATCTGTGACCTTACAGACTTCTTTGCAACAGTGGACTTCCCTGCATTCAAAGAAAAGCCCGTTCGTGGTATCGTTGCAAACTGCCAGGGCAAATCAAAAAAATTCTTTGAGGACTCATTAAAGTATGCAACTTCTGCAGAAGTTGGTCTTGGCGGTCTTGGTTATATAACACTAAAAGAAGGCGTGTTTGCAGGTCCTATTGCCAAGTTCTTAAGCGATGAGAAGAAGGCTGAAATCATTGAGCTTACAGGCGTAAAAGAAGGCGAAACACTGTTCTTTATCTGCGATGATAAGAAAAACGATACAGAAAAGAAAGCCGGTATGATTCGTACATGGCTTGCAAAAAAAGAACAGCTGGACTTAATTGACGAAAACGCATTTGAATTCTGTTTCGTTGTTGACTTCCCGATGTATGAAATTGATGAAGAAACAGGTGAAACAATATTTACTCACAACCCGTTCTCTATGCCACAGGGCGGTATGGATTGACGTTTAAACAAAGCTGCCACAGAGGTTCTTGCATATCAGTATGACCTTGTTGGTAACGGTATTGAGCTTGCATCAGGTGCTGTTCGTAACCACGACATTGATGTTATGAAAAAGGCATTTGAAATTGCAGGTTACACTGAAGACGAGCTGAAAAAGCGTTTCAATGCCCTTTATACTGCATTCCAGTACGGTGCTCCGCCACACGCAGGTATGGCACCTGGTATCGACCGAATGGTTATGCTTCTTACTGATGAAGAAAAAATCCTTGATGTTATTGCATTCCCGCTTAATGGCAATGCACAGGACTTACTGCTTGGTGCACCCGGCGAGGTTACAAATCAGCAGCTTGAGGATGTTCATCTTTTAGGTAGCGGCAGTGCACTTGCACAACGTACAGCAGGTACTTCTACCTCTTCTAAACAGGCATCAGGCAAGCGTTCAACATTCTCAAATGCACAACAGCTTAATCAGCTTTCATTAACTGACGATGAAGAAAAGGTTGTTCAGGATATTTTCAGTTCAATGAATGAAAAGGAACAAATTCTTAAAGACATTAATACTGATGATGTTGAACCAATGGTACACGTAATGCCAATGACAAACGTTTTGCGTGATGATGTACGTAACCAGCCATTCACAAGAGAGAGCCTGCTTGAAGGGGCTCCCGAACGTAGTGAAGACAGCTGGCAGGTACCAAGACTTGTAAAGTGAGGTGGATAAAATGAATTATTATGCAGAAAAATGTAACGGCGGCAATATCGCTGTTGATGATACAATTCTTGTTAAAGACATAAAATCAAGTGCAGGTTCTAAAATCCTTGATGGTTTTAAGCCACTGTTCAGTGCGGAAGCTGTCGTAAGACTTGAAAATAACGGATACAAGGTTTCGGGCAAAACTCACGTAGGCGAATTTGGGCTTGACCTTGTTGGTGAATTTTCACACTACGCTGAAAAGGAAAGTGTTCTTAAAGGTGCGGCTGCACAGCTTGTTGCACAAAACGAAGTAAAAGCAGCACTTGCTGTCGATATGAACGGCTCTTCAAGACGTGCTGCAGCACTTTCTGGTGTTGATTTTCTAAAACCCACATACGGAACAGTTTCTCGCTATGGTGTTATTTCGTGTGCTGCATCAGGAGAACAAATCGGCGTATATTCTCAAAACGCCAACGGTGTTAAAGAAATTATGGATGTTATTGCCGGTCACGATAGCAAAGACGGCACCAGCCTTAAAAACGAAAAATATGATTATTCAATATCAGATGTCTCAGGCAAAAAGGTTTGTATCATAAAAGAGTTTTATGATAAAGCTGACGATGAAACAAAAACCCGCATAAACGCTTTTGCTGATGCACTTCGCAAAAGCGGTGCAATTGTTGAAGAGTTATCATTTGAATACTGTGATGCTGCAAACACTGCATGGCAGATTCTTATGACTGCTGAAACCTGCAACAATGTTTCACGATATGACGGTGTAAAATATGGTCACCGTGCCGCACAATACAAAAACATCGACGAGCTATACGTTAATTCCAGAACTGAGGGCTTTAACTTCCTTACAAAAGCAGTTATTCTTTATGGCTCTGACGTTCTTTCAAAAAATCGTTATAACGAGTGTTACGATAAGTCTTTAAAGGTACGCCGTGTAATTGCCAATGCATTTGAAAAGCTTATGCAAAGCTACGATGCAGCTCTTACTCCGGTATGCAGCAAAACAGCTTACGAAAGCTACAACATCAACGATGCATTCGGCAAGGTTTTTGAAGAAAGCGTGTTTACATCAATTGCCAACCTCATTGGTGTTCCGGCATTGGTAAGCGGCGGTGTTCAGCTTATAGGCAAGCACTTTGGCGAAGCATCATTATTAAGTCTTGCAAACGCTGTTGAAAAGGAGGGCAAATGATATGAACTACGAATTGGTTATCGGTCTTGAAACTCACGTAGAATTAAGCACCGAATCAAAAATATTCTGTTCCTGTGGCGGTCATTCTTCACCAAAGGAACCAAACGACTGTGTTTGCCCTGCTTGCAGTGGTATGCCCGGTATGCTTCCAATAATGAATAAACGAGTTGTTGAGCTTGCAGTAACAGCAGGACTTATGTTAAACTGTGACATCAACAGATATACAACATTTGACAAGAAAAACTACTATTACCCTGACCTCCCGTGTGCATATCAGATAACACAGCTTAATCATCCCATTTGCACAAATGGTTGTGTTACATTAAAAACCTCTGCAGGAAGCAGAGACATCCGCATAAAACAGATTCATATGGAAGAGGACGCAGGTAAGCTTGTTCACGGCGGGAAGGTTTCATATGTTGACTTTAACAGAACAAGCGTTCCGCTTATCGAAATTGTAACACAGCCCGACTTCAGAAGTGCCGAGGAGGTTGTAACATACCTTAACAAGTTAAAATCAATGTTCCGTTCAGGCGGCATTTCAGAATGTGAAGAAGGTGCTATGCGTTGTGACGTTAACATTTCAGTAAGACCTGAGGGAAGCGAAGAATTTGGTGTTCGTACAGAAATTAAAAATATGAGCTCATTTGAAGCAATTGAACGTGCAATTCGCTACGAGTCACAGCGTCACATTGATGCAATTGAGTTTGAAACTGAAGAGCTTGTTCAGGAAACAAGACGTTTTGATGATGCAAGCGGAAAAACCTTTGCTATGCGTAACAAAGAAACCGAGGCGGATTATCGTTATTTTCCCGATGCAAATCTTATGCCAATTATAATTGACGACGAATGGCTTGAAGAGATTAAAGCAAACAAGCCTGCTGCCGTTGATGAAAAGGCAGAGGATTACAGATTGGCAGGTATTTCTGATAAAGAAATTGATATGCTTATTTCAAACAACAAAATAAGCAAGCTGCTTGATGACGTTGTTGCAATGGGTTGCAACGCAAAAGATGCTGCTGCATGGATACTTACAGACTGTGCAGGCATCCTCAGAAAAGACGGAAAAACATTAAACGACCTTGCAGTTACAGCTGAAAAGCTTAATGCTATCATAAAAATGGTTGATAATGGCGATATTAACCGTAATGCAGGTAAAAAAATACTGATAGCTGTTGTTGAAAACGACGTAGACCCCGTTGCTTACTGTAAGGAAAACGGACTTGACAAGAAGTTTGACACTTCAGCAATTGAAGCAATAATTGACAAGGTAATAGCAGATAATTCTCAGGCTGTTGAGGACTTCAGAAACGGTAAAGTAAAAGCACTTCAGGCACTGTTTGGTGCTTGTATGAAAGAGCTTAAAGGTGCAGGAGATCCTGCCGTTATAAAAGCTTTACTTGAAGATAAAATGAAATAAAACCTTTATAACCCTCTGCAAACTAAATGCAGAGGGTTATTTATGCACAAAATTTCAATTTATTATTGACAAATTTCGAAAAAAAATATATTATCTATATGTATGCTATGTTCATAGTATTACGAAAGGGGTAGATAAATGGAAAAAGAAATCATACGTTTAGAAAACGTCACAAAAACTTTTGACGGACATGACGAGGTTTTAAGAGGAATAAACCTCACAATTAAACGAAATGAATTTTTTACGTTGCTGGGGCCAAGTGGTTGCGGTAAAACTACTATGCTCAGAATTATCGGCGGTTTTGACAAAGCCACCGAGGGCAACGTATTTTTTGATGGACTTAATATCAACGACCTTCCGCCAAACAAGCGTCAGTTAAACACAGTGTTCCAGAAATATGCACTGTTTCCTCACCTCAATGTTTTTGACAATGTTGCTTTTGGTCTTACTATAAAAAAGGTAGAAAAAAGCATTATAAAGCAAAAGGTAGAGCGTATGTTAAAGCTTGTTGGGCTTTCTGATTTTGCAAGCAGAGATGTTACATCTCTTTCAGGCGGTCAGCAACAGCGTATCGCAATTGCACGTGCTCTCATCAACGAGCCAAAGGTTCTTCTTCTGGACGAGCCGTTAGGTGCGCTGGATGCAAAGCTGAGAAAAGAAATGCAGACTGAGCTTAAAAAAATCCAGAAGGAAGTCGGGATTACATTTATATATGTTACACATGACCAGGAAGAAGCCCTTTCTATGTCTGACACCGTTGTTGTAATGAACAAAGGCGAAATCGAACAAATTGGCTCACCAACAGATATATACAACGAGCCTGAAAATCGATTTGTAGCAAAATTCATTGGCGAATCAAACATAATTGAAGGTAATATGATAAAAGACTGCCTTGTTGAGTTTGACGGATATGAATTTGAATGTGTTGACAGAGGCTTTAAAGACAACGAGGAAATTGAAGTTGTTTTAAGACCTGAAGACATTGATATAGTTTCACCGGACAACGCCAAAATAAAAGGCGTTGTAAAAGACATCGTATTCAAAGGCGTACATTATGAAATCACCGTTGAAACTGAGATAAGAAATTACATTATACATACAACTGATTATCACGAAATCGGCTTGAACGTCGGCTTGACCTTCGGCCCTGAGGATATTCACGTAATGTATAAAACGGAGTATTGATATGAGATACTTTAAAAATCTTGTAAAGCCTTATCTCGTATGGTCTTTTTTGATGATAGTTGTTCCGCTGTTTATGATTTTTATGTACGCCATCACAAAAAGCGGCAACTCTTTGTTAAGCGTTACATTTACATTGGAAAACTTTGCAAAAATAGCTGACCCTGTTTATATATCTGTGTTTTTAAGGTCAATTAAGCTTGGTATTATAACTGTTGCAATATGCCTTGTTTTTGGATATGCTCTTGCGTTGGTTATAACACGGTTCAGCGAAAAGGTACAAAGTATTCTGATACTTGTTGTAACAATTCCAACTTGGATTAATATGCTTATAAGAACTTATGCATGGATAAGCATTTTATCAGATAACGGACTTATAAATTTGTTGTTTGAAAAGTTAAATATTGACCCGGTTTCTATGATGTATACTGATTTTTCAGTAATACTTGGATTAACCTGCAACTTTATGCCGTTTATGATAATACCAATTCATACAGCTCTCAGTAAAATGGACAAGTCGCTTATCGAAGCTTCGTATGATTTGGGTGCAAACGCTTTTCAGACATTCCGCAGAATTACATTCAAGTTGTCTGTTCCAGGCGTGTTAAACGGAGTTATAATGGTGTTCTTGTTATCAATCTCAACATTCGTTATACCAAAGCTTTTGGGTGGTGGACAATATGTGCTGATTGGTAATTTAATAGAAAACCAGTTTATTTCAGTAGGTGACTGGAATTTCGGCAGTGCGATTTCTTTAATTCTTGCAACAATCATATTGTTTGTAATAAGACTTATGAAAAAAATCGACCCCGATGAGTCAAAGGAGGGTTAAGTATGAACAAAAGAAACAAAGTATTTTCAGTGTTGTACGTCCTCCTCTGTTTCGCGTTTTTCTATGTGCCGATTTTAGTTACAGTGATTTTTTCGTTCAATTCTTCAAAATCACTTACACATTTTACTGGCTTTTCGATGCGTTGGTACAGCGAGCTTATAAGAAACAACGAAATTATGTCGGCAGTATACGTAAGTATCACAATAGCTATAATATCAACAGCAGTATCCACAGTGCTTGGTACCATTACAGCGATTGGTCTAACGAAGCACAGAAAGCTTGTTAAAGAATGGCTAATGAACATCAATAACGTGCCTATTATGAATCCTGAAATCGTTACTGCTATAGGCTTAATGCTTTTGTTTTCTTCTATAAAGCTTGAAAAGGGATATGTTACAATGTTGCTTGCACATATTGCATTCTCAACACCATATGTTATTACAAATGTATATCCTAAGGTACGAAGTCTTGACCAAAATATAACTAATGCCGCACTCGACTTAGGGGCAACCCCATTTCAGGCTCTTACAAAGGTAATTATTCCAATGATAAAGCCCGGAATTTATGCTGGTATGCTTCTTGCATTCACTATGTCAATTGACGATTTTGTTATTTCATATTTTGTATCAGGCAATGGTGTTATGAATATTTCAATTGTTGTTTATAATATGACAAAGAGAACAAATCCAACCATAAACGCACTGTCAACAGTGCTGATATTTGTAATTATAGTAATTTTGTTGATAGTTAACCTGGCACCAAAATTCAAGAAAAAGGGGATTAGTACAAAATGAAAAGAATATTAGCTTTAATATCAGTCTTAGCTTTAACAATTGCTCTTCTGGCAGGCTGTGGAGCAGAAAAACCTGTTTTGAAAGTATATAACGCAGGTGAATATATTGACAAGCTGCTGATTTCAGATTTTGAAAATCAGTTCAATTGTAAGGTTGTTTATGAAACATTTGATTCAAACGAGTCAATGTATACAAAGCTTTTAAGTGGTGAGGTGTACGACATTATTATACCCTCAGACTATATGATTGAACGTCTTATCAAAGAAGATTATCTTCAGCCGCTTGACTGGAGCAAAATACCAAATAAATCAAACCTTTTACCTGAGGTTATGAATAAGGATTACGACCCTGAAAACACTTACACTGCACCTTATTTTTGGGGTACAGTTGGTATTTTGTATGATACAACTGTCGTTGACGAAAACGATTTGGCAGAGGGCTGGGAAATTCTCAGAAACGAAAAGTATAAAGATGAAATTTATATGTATGATTCAGAACGTGATTCATTTATGATTGCACTTAAAGCTCTCGGGTATTCAATGAACACATCTGATGAAAATGAGCTTAATGCTGCATATGACTGGCTTGTAGAACAAAACGGCAATGTAAATCCGATTTACATTGGCGATGAAGTTATAGACAGTATGATTTCGGGAAACAAGGCTATGGCTATTGTTTATTCAGGAGACGCATCATATATTATGACGGAAAATGAGAATCTTGGTTATTTCACACCTGAACAAGGTACAAACATATGGTATGACGCAATGGTAATGACAAAAACCTGCAATAACACTGATCTTGCACATAGCTTTATTAACTTTATGTTAGACGAAGAAAATGCGTTAAGCAACTCTGAAGCTGTTGGCTATTCTTCTTCTGTTGGTAGTGCATTCAAAGAAATGCAAAACACCGTTTATAACGGAATTAACGCCTATGTTCCAAGAACAAACAACAAGCTTGATGAAATATTCAAATATCAATCAAGCGAAACAAAAAAGCTTATGTCTGAGCTTTGGATTAAGGTTAAATCAAATTAATTTCTTATTTTCTACGGAGTCTGTTTAAACAGACTCCGTAAAAAATATAAAAATTTTGAAAATTAGTATTGACAATCCGAACATTTTATGCTAAAATATTATCTGCTGGTGAGCAATGGAGAGGTGTCTGAGTGGTTTAAAGAGCTGGTCTTGAAAACCAGTGACGGTGTGAGCCGTCCGGGGGTTCGAATCCGCCCCTCTCCTCCATTTTTTTTATTCATTTTTAATAATTTTTAATATTTTCGGCTTGGAGAAGTACTCAAGTAGGCCGAAGAGGCGCCCCTGCTAAGGGTGTAGGTCGGGAAACCGGCGCGAGAGTTCGAATCTCTCCTTCTCCGCCAGAGAAAACACAATTTTGAAAAAAATTGTGTTTTCTTTTTTTGTCTAAAATTCTGGCAGGAATAAATTCAACAATCCTAAACCGCAAGGAATTATCCTTGCCGTAGTCATCTGCTACAAGTTTTAATAAATCATTACCATAGCATAATGTTATTTCCACTTTATCTTCATAGACTACCACTTTGTCAACAAAAAGATTTACAATTTCTTTAATACCTTTCAATGTGCCGTTTTCAAACTCTGATTTAGCATATCTGAATGCTTCAAGAATTACATCTTCTGTTAATGTTGTTTCTCTGGCTTTCGCCTTTACATTTTCAAGTTCAATATCTAAACTGATTTTTTCATTTTCAAGAGATTTCAAACTATCAGCAAGTGCTTGTGAAAAACCTATTGAAGCAATAGCATTA
>JAZNGX010000140.1:0-35633 GCA_045576675.1 Clostridia bacterium
GTCAGATACAAATGCACCCTGTACACGGGTAGGCTTTGAGCTTCCGTAAGGATGATAAAGCATATCACCTTTACCCATAAGCTTTTCAGCACCCGCCATATCAAGAATGGTTCTTGAGTCTATCTGCGATGAAACTGCAAAAGCAATTCTTGATGGGATGTTAGCCTTGATTATACCTGTAATTACGTTAACAGACGGTCTTTGAGTTGCAATTACAAGATGCATACCGGCTGCACGTGCCATCTGTGCAAGACGGCAAATACTGTCTTCAACATCATGCGGTGCAACCATCATAAGGTCTGCAAGCTCGTCTATAATAATTACAATCTGCGGTAGGTCTTCTTTGTCATTTTCCTTTGCCCACGCATTGTAACCCTTTAAATCTCTTACGTTTGTATCTGCAAACAGCTTGTATCTGTTTGTCATTTCATTTACCGCCCATTGTAATGCACCAGCAGCCTTGCGAGGCTCTGTTACAACAGGGATAAGCAAATGCGGAATTCCGTTGTAAACACCAAGCTCAACCACCTTAGGGTCAATCATAACAAGCTTGACCTCATTAGGACTCGCCTTATACAATATACTCGTAATAAGCGTATTTATGCATACAGATTTACCTGAACCTGTTGAACCTGCAATAAGCAGATGGGGCATTCTTGCAATATCACCAACAACCGGCTTACCTGCAATATCCTTACCAAGTGCAAACGCAAGCTTGCTGTTGAAGTTTGCAAACTCAGGTGTGCCAAGCACCTCTCTTATATAAACCGCACTTAAAACCTCATTCGGAACCTCAATACCAATTGCTGCTTTGCCTGCAACAGGCTCTATTCTTACGCCCGTTGTTGCAAGATTCAGTGCAATATCATCAGCAAGATTTGTAATTTTTGAAATTTTAACACCTGCATTGGGCTGAAGCTCGTAACGTGTAATCGTAGGTCCACGGCTGTAATCAATAATTTTTGCTTCAACACCAAAGGATTTAAGCGTATCTATAAGACGCTTTGCAGTACGCTCCAATGCCTCCTGAGCAAGAGCCGACGGCTTTTCTCCCTCTTTTAATATTGCCAGATCAGGAAATTTATAATCTATAGCCTCGTGCTTTACTTCAATTTCAACCGCTTCAGGCTGCTCCTTTTTCTTGCTCTTAGGCAACAACGCCTGTTCTGTTGCAACATCAATCGCCTGTTCTATAACCTTTTCGTCAGGCTCCTGAGTTGCCTGAACTGTGTTTTGCAGCTCCTCAAAAATTGTTATCTGCTCAGGTTCGTCAGCAGGTTTTTCAACAAGCTTTTCTTTTACTTCCTGCTTTGGCTGCTCGTAGGTCTGTGCAAATTCCTTTTCAAAATCAAAAATTTTCTTTTCGATCTCCTTATGCTCGCGTTTTATTTCTTTATACTCACGTTTTATTTCAGCAGGAATCGAAGCTGGAACATCATCGTCCTCCTCGTCATCCTCCTCATACACGTCATCATCTTCATAAAACTTTTCAGCAATATTATTGTATACTGCCTTTGTAACTTTTGTAATCGAAATTTCAAAAATCAGCACTGCAAAAATAATTATCAGCGTAACAAAAATAATTATACTGCCCCAGTAACTGCAAAGTGAGTACACCGGCTTTGAAATCAGACCGCCGATAAGACCTCCGCCAATTCCCTCTTTGCCAATTGACCAGTAATTACCGTCAGTGGTTTTGGCAATTATATTCCAGAACGAGCTTATTAGTGCAACAAGCATCGTCATCATAACATATTTGCCTTTGAATTTTGTAATATCACGTTTTATTATAAAATGAAGTCCGCATCCCAAAAGAATAAAACACAAAAGATAGCCAGGTGCTCCGAAAAGTCCGAGGAACAAGTTTTTAATAAATTCACCCAACGGCCCTATAGCTGTTGTGAACATACTAAGTCCCATCAGCACTGCCGCAGCAATAACCACAAGGCTTATTATTTCATAATTAACTGTTTTTTCACTTTTTCTTCTGTTTCTTTTACTCTTAGGCGCAGGTCTCTTTGCTTTTGAGCCTGTTGAACGTGCCATTATTTTCCCTCCGTTAAAAATATTTGCAGGCATAAGAGAAAATACTCTTATGCCTATTAATCATCAACCCGGAGGCCACTGCAGACTGCGTCCGCCAAGCATATGAAAATGCAAGTGACCAACAGTTTGTCCGCCGTTTTCACCGATGTTTGTAACCAGTCTGTAGCCATCCTCGGCTATATTATTTTCTTTTGCAAGCTTTGCCGCAACCGCAAAGATATGACCTATTATATCTTTGTTTGTGTCATCAATTTCCGCTGCAGATTTAATATGCTGCTTTGGAATTATAAGGATATGAAACGGTGCCTGAGGGTCTATATCATAAAATGAATATACTTTTTCATCCTCGTATACCTTTTTGCTTGGTATTTCACCATTTATTATTTTGCAAAACAAACAATCCATCAAAACACGTCCTTTCGACTATTTTATTAATGCATTGATAATATCATCAACCTTAGCAAGTGCGTCATCGATTTTTGAAGCCTCTGTTCCGCCGCCCTGTGCCATATCAGGCTTTCCGCCGCCTTTACCGCCTGCAATAGCAGTAATTTCTCTGATGATATTTCCGCAATGAACACCCTTATCAACCGCAGCCTTTGATGCCATAGCAACAAATGTGATTTTGCCGTCATTAGCAGATGCAAGCACAGCAACACTGTTTTCAACCTCTGCCTTAACCTTGTCTGCCATTGATTTCATTTCGTCTGCAGATATACCATCTATCTGTGCTGTAAGAACATTCAAATCACCAATATGCTTAATACCTGTCATTATATTATTAACCTTTGCTGCCGCCATTTTGGACTTAAAGGTTTCAATCTGTCTTTCATATTCCTTTGACTGTGACATCAAAGCTTCTGCTTTTTTATCTATCTCGTGGATAAGATTTGTCTTTAACGCAACGGCTGTGTCAACAATCAGCTTGTCATTTTTTGCAATGTAATCAAGAACACCGCGACCCGTTACCGCTTCAATTCGTCTTACACCTGCAGCAACACCATTTTCAGAAACAATCTTAAACAATCCGCAAACAGAAGTATTTGTAATATGTGTTCCACCGCAGAACTCAATGCTGAAATCTCCCATTGAAACAACGCGAACTACGTCACCATACTTTTCACCAAACTGTGCCGCAGCTCCAAGCTTTTTAGCCTCGTCTATCGGCAACTCCTGAACATTAATTGGCATAGCATCTAAAATTGCAGTGTTTACAATTTCTTCAACCGCCTTTAATTCATCAGCTGTCATAGCCTCAAAGTGTGAGAAGTCAAAACGAAGTCTGTCAGCTGTAACAAGTGAACCTGCCTGTGCAACGTGTGAACCAAGAACATTTTTAAGTGCCTTGTGCAAAAGATGTGTTGCACTGTGGTTTCTTGCAATATTGCCTCTGTTTATATGGTCAACAGCCAAAGAAACCTTGTCATTTAATGCGAATGCACCCTTTATAATTTCAACCTCGTGCATATATATGCCATCAGCAGTTTTCTTTGTGTAAACAACCTTTGCTTCAGCCGCAGGCGTATAAATCGTACCAATATCTCCTGCCTGACCACCCATTTCTGCATAGAACGGAGTGTTCTTTGTTACTATTATACCTGTTTCGCCCTCACTGATTGAAGCTGAAACCTCGCCCTCAGTAACTATTCCAAGAACTTCACTGTCGTCAACCAAAGTATTGTAGCCTGTAAACTCTGTTGCACCCTTTACAAGCTCGAATTCATAAACAGCATCGCCGTCCCAGCTCGAACCATCCTCACGTGCATTACGTGCAGTTTCCTTCTGCTCCTGCATTGCCTTGTTAAAGCCATCAATATCAACCTCAAGTCCTTGTTCCTGAGCCATTTCAATTGTCAGGTCAAGAGGGAAACCGTAAGTATCGTGAAGTTTAAATGCTTCTTCACCTGTTAAAGATGCTCTGCCTGCTTTTTTAGCATCCTCAATATAGCCTGTTAAAACTACTATACCGTTGTCTATTGTTGCATCAAAGCGTTCTTCTTCTATCTTTATAATCTTTTTGATATATTCTCTCTTTTCTTCAAGCTCAGGGTAAGCACATTTTGAGCAATCAATAACAGTGTCTGCGATTTCATTTAAGAACTGTCTGTTAATATTAATAAGCTTTCCGTGACGTGCTGCACGACGGAGCAAACGTCTTAATACATAGCCTCTACCTTCGTTTGAAGGGATAACGCCGTCTGACACCATCATAACTGTGCTTCTGATATGGTCGCTGATAACACGAAGAGAAATATCCTTCTTTTCATCCTTCTTGTACTCAAGATTTGCAATTTTACAAATGTGCTTTATAACATCCTGAACAGTGTCAACCTCAAACAGGTTGTCCACACCCTGCATTACACAAGCAAGTCTTTCAAGTCCCATACCTGTATCGATGTTCGGATTTGGCAAACGGTTGTAATTGCCGTCTTCATCCTTATCGAACTGTGTGAACACAAGGTTCCATACCTCCATAAAGCGATCACACTCACAACCAACTCCACAATCGGGGCTGCCGCAGCCATACTGTTCACCGCGGTCAAAGTATATTTCAGAGCATGGTCCGCAAGGACCTGTTCCGTGCTCCCAGAAGTTGTCAGCCTTGCCAAGCTTAACAATACGTTCAGCCGCAACGCCAACCTCGTTTATCCATATATCTCTGGCCTCGTCATCTTCCTCATAAACAGATATCCAAAGTCTGTCTGCAGGAATTTCCATAACCTTTGTAAAGAATTCCCACGCCCATGCAGTTGCTTCTTTTTTGAAATAATCACCAAAAGAAAAATTGCCAAGCATTTCAAAATAAGTACCATGACGTGCGGTCTTACCTACGTTTTCAATATCACCTGTTCTTATACATTTCTGACAGGTTGTAACACGCTTTCTCGGTGCAGTTTCAGGATTCTGAAACCACGCTTTCATAGGTGCCATACCTGAATTTATCAAAAGTAAGCTTGCATCGTTTTTCGGCACAAGCGAAAAGCTGTCAAGACGAAGACAGCCTTTTGATTCAAAAAAACTTAAAAATCTTTCTCTTATCTCATTTAAACTTAAATTTTCCATATCTTTCACTTCCTGATTTTCATAAATATACAATTATCATTCTACCATTTTTATAAAAAAACGTCAAGTGTTTATACCTATATTTATAAATTAATTATTTGCATTAAGATGCTGCTCGAAGGTTTTGGTGAAAATATGACTTCCGTCATTTTTGTTTGTATCTGTTCTGTAGTACAAATAATCGTGTTTTTCAGGGGCAACAGCAGCAGCAATCGAATTTATATCGGGGTTGCATATCGGTCCCGGTGGCAAGCCCTTGTATTTATATAAATTGTATGGTGAATTGCTTTTTAAATCCTCGTTTAAAACAACATTTATATCATACATTCCGTCTGTCACCGCGTAAACAACTGCAGCGTCAATCTGCAATAACATATCGGTATCAAGCCTGTTGTAAATAACCCCCGCAATAGTCGGTTTTTCACTGCCAACCAATGCTTCCCTTTGCAAGAGAGATGCAACAGTGACTGCTTTGTACAAATTGTCAGAAGCTATTCCGCTATTGTTCAACTGCTTTTCAAACTCACCAAGCAATATGTTGATAATGTCCTTTGGTGTGGCAGTTTTTGATATAAAATAAGTGTTTGGATATAAAAAGCCCTGGAGCTTGTATTTGGCATTGCTGTCAGGAGTTATTTTTTTTAAAAATTCAAAGTTGTAATCAAGACTGTCGGCAGCCTTTAAAAACTCTTTTGCTTTGCAAAAGCCAAGCTCTTCAATCCTTTTGGCAATCATTTCTACCGAAAAGCCTTCAGGAATAGTAAGTGTTACCGTTGTTTCAGCAACACCCTCTTTGAGCATTTTTATAACCTCATCAATTTCCAAAGCAGTGCTTAAAGTATATTCTCCCGGCATAAGATAACCTTCAGTTTTACTTACCTTATGCCTGAACAAAAGCTTGCTTGATATAACCTCGTTTTCTTTCAGTATATCCGCAATAGCACTCACACTGCTGCCCTCCGGTATTATAACCGTAACCGTTTTTGTTTCTTTTTTGCAAAACGATAACAAAGCAGCAACAACTGCCGCAATTACTACAAGACATATAATTTTTTTCATAACAAACCACCCTATCTGCTTGAAAACAGGATTACCTGTACCTCAGCATTACTTAAATATTCCATCGCTCTTTTTTGTCGCTTTTCATCATAAAGTGCAAATGCATCATCAAGAACCAACGGCATATCCTCAAAAAGCATCTTTACTATAGCCATTTTCAGTGAAAAATAAATCTGTGAATATGCACCGTCACTAAGAAACTGTGCCGACTGCCAGCCGTCTTTGCAATGCACCGTGATTTCAAAGCTTTTGTCAACCTTAACTCCGTCATACTTTCCATAGGTCATAACGTTAAGAATTTCAGAAACCAGCTTGTTTATATCAGCTCCAAAACCTTGCTGCAGCTTTGCAAAGGCATCGTCAAGACACCGTCTTGCAAGCTTTAATTTATCAAGCTTTTTTGTGTATTTATTTATGATATCATTGCATTCCTTGATTTTTCTGTCCAAAGCGGCAATATCGTCATCTGCCCTCTCGCTCAGCATCATTTCATACTCACCGATTTTTCTTGAAATATCAAGTCTTTTATCAACAACGTCCGCATCTGCTTTTCGTTTTTTGGTTATTTCTGCAACAGCATATAAAGCTGTTATTGCAAACCCCGCAGCAGTAATCCACATATTCGCAAAAGCAAGTACCAATGATATAATTAAAGCTATGATGCATATTGCAAAAAAGCTTTTTGGCATACCACCTGTTTCTTTCTGCAAATTGGTTTCTTCTGCATAAAGCTTTTCAAGCTGTTGCCCAATGGTTTTGTATTGCTCTGCACGCTGTCGCTCCTGCCTCAATTGTTCATTCAAGGTGTTAAGCCTGTCCGTTTCAAGCTTGATTTTGCCATTTCTTGTGCTTTCGATTTCTTTAATTGCATTGTCAAGAAGCTCACACCCGCGTTTGTATGACAAGTTTTCATCACCGCTTTGCATCAACCCTGCAAGTCTGTCTGTTATTTCACCATTCTTGCCCTCCATATCAACAGACAAATGATTAAGATACAGGGCTTTTTCGTATGCCTCAACACCAATGCCCGTCATTTCAAAGCATGGCATATCTGTGCAAAACCTGTCAACACGTTCACCCGTTATATCATTTATAACCTCAACAGTATCATCACCCTTATGCGTTCCAAAGCTTCTGATTATCAGATATGTTGTCCCTTCGTGCCAAACACAAAGCTCACCGCCCATAGAAGCCTGCCCCCACGGCATATACTTTTTTCTTGGATTGTTTCTTATACTTCTGACGCCACTGTTAATTCCATAAAGCATTGCTTTTATAAATTCAGCTATGGTCGTTTTTCCGCTTTCGTTTTCAGCACGGATTATGTTAACTCCATCATCAAATTCCATCGTATGGTTGCAAAGGGAGCCAAAGCTTTTTATATATAATCTTTTAATCTTCATTTATATATATCCTTTCCCCTTTTAACGCTGCCAATCCATATTTTACAGTTTCATCGTCCCCACCATTAAGCAGTACATTTTTTATAAAATACCCTGCCAGACTTTCTTCACTTGCAAGTGATTTTATGTCAACCTCTACTGTTGTTTCATCTGCAATTTTTGCATAAAAGAATTCTCTGTCTGCAACTGCTTTTATTGAAGCAAAATCAATATATCCGGACGGATTGCCTTTTAATCTGAATTTATATAAATTATCCTTATCATAGCTTTTAAGCTTTTCAATAACCTCAACATAGTCACAACATCCTGATATATCAACAGTCTCTTCACAATACTGTCTTTTTGCAACAGGCACAAATTCTGCACTGACAGCATTTTTTTCAACATCAACAATCAAAACGCCCTTTTGTCCCTGTTCATCAAAGCCTCTGCCAACAGGTACACCACTGTACGCATAATATGTACCACCTGATTTTTTTGCTCCGTCAAAGCTGTGAATGTGCCCAAGGGCAAAATAATCAGCTTTTGTTGCCGCAATATCTGCAAGTGATATCGGATTGTCACTGTTGCCGCCTACTGTTCCGTGCTGCAACACAATATTAATTTTGTTTTCATCAACACTTATGTTTTCAAAACCATACTCAAAGTCTGAACCGTAAATATCCACATTCCCGATTGAATACTTTTGCATTCCGCAAAATCTGTGAACATTTTCAGGTAATTTGTAGTTAAACCCTGAATCGTGATTACCCATAATCATAAAAACAGGAATTCCAAGCTGCTGAAGGCACTTATAAACCGTGTTATAAGCAGCCTCTGATAACGTTCCGTTATCTGTTACGTCACCACAAACTACCATTATATCAGCTTTATAAGCCTTTGCAACATCAGTTATTCTGGCTAACGACTCAAGCAATTCATATTTTAACAACTCCGTTTTGTTCTCAATTGTAAAAAACGAAGTATCAATATGCAAATCTGCAGTATGAAGAATTCTGATTTTTTTCAAAATATCACCGCCTGTACACTTATTATACAGAAATTAATGCAATTTGGCTATATTTTTTTACAAATTAACAAAAAATTTTCACAAAATGTATTTGAATTTTTGTTTTGATATGTTATACTAATATAATAAAAGGGGGATTAACATATGCGAAAGGTTCCACAAAAAAAGCAAAAAACAAATAAATTTATATTTCCTTTTGTTATTATTTTGATTTTGGTAACAATTTTTCTTGCGTCATTTATTATATCATACAATGTAATGTCACCGGGAACAAACAATAACGAAAACAAGGATAATATACTGACCGAAGAATATGAACAGCCTGAGGATATGCTTTCAGGTTCAAAAACCGAGGATGACAGACTGGCTGAATTAAGAAAAGAAAACGCCAAATTAAAAAGTCAGATTTCTCAGCTTGAGGTTGAAAATGCCGAGCTCAGAAACGAGCTTGAAACAATGACGGCAACCTTAGAAAACCAAAGCTTTGTTCAGCAAAATGCATCAAGTACAACTGAGCCTTCAGTTAACACTCCTTCTGACGAAGCTCCGTCAGGCACAACCAACACAATTCCAAACATTACAACAAGCGAAACAGGGTTATAATATGAAAAAATTAATTCTAACATTAATTTTAATGTTTACGTTTTCAGTGTGCAGTGCGGATTTTAAAGATGTAATATCTGATGGGTATAACTTTGGCAGTGAAGTAGTATTCACAGATATCGAAAACGTACCGTGGGCACACGAGGCAATCGAATATTTTGTTAAAAACGGAATAATAAAGCAGAATTTTGAACAAAAGCTTTACCCGAATCAATATATCACACGTGAAGAATTTGTTGATATTCTCATCTCAGCTTTTGGAATATATGACGAATCTGCAACGTGCAGCTTTACCGATATAAAAGATGAATATTACGGCTGTATTGCCACTGCCAACAAATGCGGAATAGTAAATGGTGTATCAGAAACTGAATTTGGTTTTGGAAGCAACATATTACGACGTGACCTTTGCACAATGGCATACAGGATGATGGAATATTTAGGCAACGGCATTGAAGTACAACACGAAATTACTTTCGAGGATGCCGGCAATATACCTGAATACGCCTTGCAAAGTGTAACTAATCTTACATATATGGGTATAATAAACGGAGACAATTTAAACTGCTTTAATCCCGATAATAACACCACTCGTGCAGAAGCATATAAAATTATATATCTGCTGATGTTAAAAAATGCTTGATAAAATTTTAACATTGGTGTATAATATATACAATATTAATATGAGGTGATTTCAAAATGAATAAGAAAACTATCAGAGACATCGAAGTAAAAGGAAAAAAAGTGCTTGTTAGATGCGACTTTAACGTTCCGCTTGATGAAAATCTTAACATCACAGACGAAACACGTATCGACGGTGCTTTGCCTACAATCAAATACTTAATTGACGGCGGTGCAAAGGTTATTCTTTGCTCACACTTAGGCAAGCCAAAGGGTGAAGCTATTCCTAAGTTTTCACTTGCACCTGTTGCTAAAAAGCTTTCAGAAAAGCTTGGCAAGGAAATCGTTTTTGCTGCTGATGCAAACGTTGTTGGTGACAATGCAAAGGCTGCAGTTGCTGCTATGAATGACGGTGACGTTGTTCTTCTTGAAAACACACGTTACAGAGCAGAAGAAACAAAGAATGTTGAAGCTTTTTCACAGGAGCTTGCTTCTCTTGCTGACGTTTTTGTTAACGACGCATTTGGTACAGCTCACAGAGCCCACTGCTCAACAGTTGGTGTAACAGATTATATCAAAGGCGAAGCTGTTTGCGGATTCCTTATCGAAAAAGAAATCGAATTTTTAGGTAATGCAGTTAACAACCCTGTTAGACCTTGCGTTGCTATCCTTGGCGGTTCAAAGGTTTCAAGCAAAATTTCTGTTATCAACAACCTGTTAGAAAAGGTTGACACACTAATCATCGGTGGCGGTATGGCTTACACATTTATGAAAGCTAACGGTGAAGAAGTTGGTGACTCATTACTTGAGGCTGATTATCTTGACTACGCTAACGAAATGGTCGCAAAGGCTAAAGAAAAAGGCGTTGAATTGTTGCTTCCTGTTGACACAGTTGTTGCAAAGGAATTCTCAAACGATGCTGAACACAAAACAGTTGCAAGAGGCGGTATTGAAGCAGGCTGGCAGGGTCTTGACATCGGCGAAAAGACAATCGCTCTTTACAAGGATGCAGTTTCAAAGGCTAAAACAGTTGTTTGGAACGGACCTATGGGCGTATTTGAAATGCCTACATTTGCAAAAGGTACAAATGCTATAGCTGAAGCTTTAGCTGAAATTGATGCTACAACAATCATCGGCGGTGGCGACAGCGTTGCTGCTGTTAACCAGGCTGGTCTTGGCGACAAGATGTCACACATCTCAACAGGTGGCGGTGCTTCTCTTGAATACCTTGAAGGCAAGGAGCTACCCGGTATCGCTTGCTTAAACGACAAATAAGCCGTATTAAAATAATATAATAATTATTCCCTCCGTTTTACGCGGAGGGTAATTTATGAAAGGATGTTAACAATGAGAAAAAAAATTATCGCAGGTAACTGGAAAATGAATAAAACTCCCGCAGAGGGCGTTGAGCTTGTTAAAGAGCTTATTCCTATGGTAGCTGATGCTGACGTTGATGTTGTTGTTTGCACACCGTTCACATCACTTGCTGCTGTAACAGAAGCAGTTAAAGGCACAAACATCGCAGTTGGCGCACAGAATATGCATTTTAAAGAAAGCGGAGCATACACAGGTGAGGTTTCAGCAGATATGCTTTTGGCTTTAGGCGTTAAATATGTTATCATCGGTCACTCAGAAAGACGTGATTACTTTGCAGAAACTGACGAAACAGTTAACGCAAAAATCAAAGTTGCATTAGAAAAAGGTCTTACACCTATCTTCTGCTGTGGCGAAACATTAGAGCAGAGAGAACTTGGAATTATGCCTGAACACATCAGAAAGCAGATTAAAATCGGCCTTATCGATGTAACTGCAGAGCAAATGAAAAATGTTGTAATCGCTTATGAGCCTATCTGGGCTATTGGCACAGGCAAAACTGCTACAGCTGAACAGGCTAACGAAGTTTGTGCAATCATCAGAAACGTAATCTGCGAATTGTACGGCAAAGAAACTGCTGATATCGCACGTATCCAGTACGGTGGCAGTATGAATGCAGGTAATGCAGCAGAATTGCTTGCACAGCCTGATATCGACGGTGGTCTAATCGGTGGTGCTTCACTTAAAGCTCCCGACTTTACAAAGATTGTAAAATATAATAAATAAGGGGTATTAAAACTATGCGTAAAAAACCCGTTTCATTAATAATTTTAGACGGCTTTGGATACTCTCCTGTTGACGAAGGCAATGCCGTTGTTGCGGCAAAAACTCCCAACATTGACAGATATATGGCAAACTATCCAAATAACGTTATATACTGCAGTGGTATGGACGTTGGCTTGCCGGATGGCCAGATGGGTAACTCAGAGGTTGGTCACACAAACATTGGTGCAGGCAGAGTTGTATATCAGGAGCTTACAAGAATCACAAAATCAATCAAAGATGGTGACTTTTTTGATAACGAGGCTCTTATTGCAGCAATTGAAAACTGCAAAAATAATGATTCTGCACTTCATATGTTCGGTCTTGTTTCAGATGGTGGAGTTCACAGCCACAACGAGCATTTGTATGGACTTTTAGAGCTTGCTAAAAAGAGCGGTCTTACAAAGGTTTATGTACACTGCTTCCTGGACGGACGTGACGTTCCGCCTACTTCAGGTGCCGACTATGTTGCACAGCTTGAAGAAAAAATAAGCGAAATCGGCGTTGGTAAAATTGCATCTGTTATGGGCCGTTACTACGCTATGGACAGAGATAACAGATGGGAACGTGTAGGCAAGGCTTATGCTGCAATGGCTTTGGGCGAGGGTGCAAAAGCAATCGACGCAGTTGGTGCTATCAAAGCTTCATATAAAGAAGATGTAACAGACGAATTCGTTGTACCTACAGTAATTGAAGGTGCAGACCACATCAAAGAAAACGACAGTCTTATTTTCTTTAACTTCCGTCCTGACCGTGCGAGAGAAATCACAAGAACCTTTGTTGACCCTGATTTTGACGGATTTGAAAGAAAATACTTCCCGGTTCATTATGTATGCTTTACTCAGTATGATGCAAGTATGCCTAATGTAGACGTTGCATTCAAGCCCACAAAGCTTGACAATACTTTTGGCGAATATATAAGCAAAGCAGGTCTTAAACAGTTAAGAATTGCTGAAACAGAGAAATATGCTCACGTAACCTTCTTCTTCAACGGTGGTGTCGAAACCGTTTGCGATGGTGAGGACAGAGCGTTGATTCCGTCACCAAAGGTTGCAACTTATGACCTTCAGCCTCATATGAGTGCATATGAAGTTACAGAAGAATGTGTAAAACGCATCAATAGTGGGAATTATGATGTTATAATACTTAACTTTGCTAACTGTGATATGGTAGGACACACAGGCGTGTTTGACGCTGCTGTTGCCGCTGTTGAAGCAGTTGACACTTGTCTCGGCAAGGTTGTTGATGCAATTCTTGCACAAGGTGGCGTTGCAGTTGTAACAGCTGACCACGGTAATGCAGAGCAGATGCTTGATGAAGAGGGCAATGTTCAGACAGCACATTCAACAAATGTTGTACCGCTTATTCTTATCGGCGATGTTGATGCAGAGCTTAAAGAAAGCGGACGTCTTGCAGATATTGCTCCTACATTGTTAGAGCTATTGGAGATGGACAAACCAAGCTCAATGACAGGAGAAAGTATGTTAGTAAAGTAAAGCCATAGTGAGAATATTCGAGTCCGCATATACTCACTATAGCTTAAGTATTAAATATTTTCTTAGGAGTGTTTAATATTTATACTTCAATTTCCAGAATTAATGCAAGAGAAATCTTAGATTCACGCGGTAATCCTACAGTTGAAGTGGACGTTGCGTTATCCGACGGCAGCGTAGGAACAGCCGCAGTTCCGTCAGGAGCATCCACAGGTGCTTTTGAAGCCGTGGAGCTTCGTGACAGTGACAAAAAACGATATATGGGTAAGGGTGTAACCAAAGCAGTAAATAACATCAACACTGTTATTGCTGATAAGCTTGCAGGAAAAAGCCCCTTTGAGCAACGCTGTATAGACGATACATTGATCAGTATTGATGGTACAGCTAACAAAGGTAATTTAGGAGCAAATGCTGTTTTAGGCGTATCCCTTGCCGTAGCAAAGGCGGCCGCCAACAGCTTGGGGCTGCCTTTATTTCGTTATATCGGCGGTGCAAATGCTCACATATTGCCTGTTCCAATGATGAATATATTAAACGGTGGAAAGCACTCACAAAACAGCGTTAACATCCAGGAATTTATGATAGTACCAGTTGGTGCACCATCATTTAAGGAAGCCTTACGCCAAAGCACAGAGGTGTTTCACAGCCTTAAAAACGTATTAAACAAAGAAGGCTATACAACTGCAGTTGGTGATGAGGGCGGATTTGCACCAAACTTAAAAGACGATGAAGAAGCATTAAAATATATCGTTACAGCGATTGAACAGGCAGGCTACAAGCCTGATACTGACTTCAAAATCGCAATAGATGCCGCCGCAACAGAAATGTATGAAGCAGCAAAAGCACAGGGAAGCGAGGGTGATTATCTTTTCTGGAAAAGCGGTATTAAAAAAAGCCGTGACGAAATGATAAAATACTGGTGCGACCTTTGCGGTAAATATCCAATCATTTCGTTAGAAGACGGTGTTTCCGAAGAAGACTGGGACGGCTGGAGCAAGCTTACAGAAGCTTTAGGCAATAAAATCCAGCTTGTGGGAGACGATTTGTTCGTCACCAACACAAGCCGTCTTAAAAAGGGTATTCAAAACAAGGTTGCAAATTCTATTCTTATAAAGGTAAATCAAATCGGCACATTGTCAGAAACACTTGATGCAATTGAAATGGCAAAGGTTGCAGGCTATACCTCCATTTCATCCCACCGAAGCGGAGAAACTGAAGACACAACGATTGCCGACATTGCAGTTGCAACCAATTGTGGTCAGATTAAAACAGGTGCACCATCACGAACAGACCGCGTATGCAAATACAACAGGCTTTTAAGGATAGAAGAGATGCTTGGCACAACAGCATTCTACCCCGGATTTGAAACATTTACAAACATTATGTAAAAAACACTTGCATTTTTATTTCCTCTGTGCTATAATAATCATAATTGAGTAATATTTAGGAGGAAATATAATGAAAACAGCATTGATTATAATACAAATCATAATTTCATTAGCTTTGATTTTAATAGTTTTGTTACAGCAGAGCAAATCTGCAGGAATGTCAGGAGCGATTGCCGGCGGTGCAGAAACATTCTTCGGTAAGAACAAAAGCAGATCAATAGATGGCGTATTAAAGAAGCTTACAGCTGTATGCGCTGTAATATTCCTTATTACATCTGTTTTGCTTACAATTATCTGATTAATTAGCCGCCCGCAGTAAAACGGGCGGCTTTTTTAACGAAAGGATAACTATGAATATAGACGAATTTTTAAACGAACGTGGTTACAGCAGGGAATTCAACTACGCAATAAAAACCGAGCTTGATGAAATATCAGACATTATCCCTGAAGAAGAAATCAACAACCGCGTTTCTCTTTTTGACAAAACAATAATTACAATTGACGGCGAGGATGCAAAGGATTTAGATGACGCAGTCAGCCTTGAGCAATTAAATAACGGAAACTTTTATCTTGGTGTTCATATTGCGGATGTAAGCCATTACGTAAAAGAAGGCAGCGCAATTGATGACGAGGCTTATCAAAGGGGCACAAGCGTGTATCTTGTTGACACAGTTATACCAATGCTTCCCCAAAAGCTATCAAACGGACTTTGCAGCCTTTTGCCCCACAGACCACGCCTTACACTTTCGTGCTTTATGGAAATCCTGCCAAACGGCGGTATTATTGATTATAAGCTGCAAAAAACAGTTATAAAAACAACTGAACGTATGGATTACACAACGGTCGCAAAAATTCTTGACGGAGATATGGCGGCACGTACTAAATATGCAGAGCTTGTACCGATGATAGAGCAAATGCGAGAGCTTGCTTTAATTCTTCGCGATAAGCGTTGCAGACGAGGCAGCGTGGATTTTAACTTCCCTGAAGCAAAGGTTATAACAGATAACAACAGCAAGGTCACAGATATTATAAAATATGAAATCAAGATATCAAACCGCATTATAGAAGAATTTATGCTTGCTGCAAACGAAACCGTCGCAAAGCATATGAGTTCAAAAGAGCTTCCTGCACTGTATAGAATTCACGAGCCGCCGGAAAAAGAAAAAATCGAAAGACTTTACAAAATAGTAAAGCTTTTGGGATATAAATTCAAATTAAAGGATAATATCAGTCCGAAAAGCCTGCAAAATCTTTTGTTTGATATAACAGGAACAAACGAAGAAGCTGCAGTAAGTACAATAATGCTTCGTTCTATGATGAAGGCACGTTACAGCGAAGAAAATACAGGTCATTTTGGTCTTGCCGCAGAAAACTATTGTCATTTCACTTCGCCGATACGCAGATATCCTGACCTTTTTGTGCATAGAATTATATCAGCAGAGCTTACAGGTAAGGCAGATGACAATTACAAGGCTGCCCACCTTATTACTGCAAAAAAAGCGGCATTGCAAAGCAGCGAAACTGAATATGCAGCTGCAGTTGCCGAACGCGACTTTATTGATTATAAAGCCTGCGAATATATGAGTGACAAGGTTGGTCAGAAGTTTACAGGAATCATATCCTCCACTACCTCCTTCGGCTTTTTTGTTCAGCTTGACAACACCGTTGAGGGCTTAGTAAGAATGGTAGATTTAGACGATGATTATTATGAGTTTGCTGAAGACAATCTTATCATTTACGGCAGACGCTCAGGCACAGTATACAAAATAGGTGACACTGTAAACGTTACTCTTGCAAAGGTAAGCACTGAGCTTAAACAAATAGATTTTGTTTTAACAAAAGAAAAGAAGGAAGCAAAAATATCTCACAAAAAGGGTGTGAAAAAGCATGGCACAGGCAAGCAAAGAAAGCATAAAAAACGTCGCTCAAAATAAAAAAGCATACCACGACTTTTTTATAGAAGACAAATACGAATGCGGAATTGAGCTTTTTGGCACGGAAGTAAAATCAATAAGGCAAGGTAAAATCAATTTAAAGGACAGCTATGCCTCCATTGATAAGGGCGAGCTTTTTGTAAACGGAATGCATATAAGTCCATATGAGCAAGGCAATATTTTTAACAAGGATCCGCTCCGCAAAAGAAAGCTTTTAATGCACCGCCGTGAAATCAATCGTTTGTTCGGGCTTGTTAAGCAACAGGGCTATTCACTTATACCCACACTTGTTTATTTCAAAGGCTCTAAGGTCAAAATAGAGCTTGCTCTTGCAAAAGGTAAAAAGCTTTATGATAAACGTGACGATGCCGCAAAGCGTGATGCAAAGCGTAATATTGACCGCACATTAAAGGAACAAAATAAATATTAAAAAAATTTCAAAAAACACTTGCAAATTCCAAAATTATGTGGTAAAATACTATTTGCTGTGATATTAATTAGTTAATTAATTACTTATTTATATATGAGGAGGTGCCCGTAATGGCAAAATGTGAGATTTGTAATAAAGGAGTTTCTTTTGGTATCAAAGTAAGTCACTCACACAGAAGAAGCAACAAAATGTGGAAGCCTAACATCAGAAGAGTTAGAGCAATTGTAAACGGCGAACACAAGAAAATGTACGTTTGCACACGTTGCTTGCGTTCAGGTAAGGTAGAACGTGGCTACGGCAACACATTTGCTGCTGCAGAAGCAATCGAGGCAGCTGAATAATCCTTAAACAAATTAATGCACCGATTAAATCGGTGCATTTTTTCATCCCATAAATTCTGTTCTTCTTATTATATGATTCTGATAATCAATATCAAGTTCATTAAAATATCCGCTCCAACCCCAAACACGTACAATCAGATTAGGATAGTTTTCAGGATGCTTTTGTGCATCAAGCAGGCGTTCACGGTTAATTGAATTAAGCTGCAGCTGATGTCCACCAAGCAAAATGAAGTTTTTAACAAGCATAGCTGTTTTTTTAATTCCATCATCATTTTTTAAAACAGTGTCGTGTATCTCAATTGTAACAGGTCCGCCGTTTATTATTTTAGTCATATCATACTTTGTAAATGATTGGATTACAGATAAAAGGCCTGTAGTTTTTGCATCAAGCGATGGTGAAAAGCTTGAAGAATATGGCTCGCCTTTTTTTCTGCCGTCTGCAGTTGCAGGACATTCTTTTCCCTTCCAAAGATATTCCATAGCACTGCCCGTTCCTGCTTTCCATATTCCGCCCACTTCGTTAGGCTTATTATTAAGCCCTTCAGAAAACGCAGTCATAATGTCGCAGGCTATATCATCAACATAATCGTTATTGTTGCCCATTTTCGGGCTGTTTCTTAACATATTTCTTAACTCTGCGTAATTTTCAAAATTATTCTCAAGCGCTGTCAATAATTCTTCTTTTGATATTGTTTTTTCATCATACACATTCTTTTTAACAGCAGCCAAAGCATCTGCCGCATTTGCAATTCCTGCTCCGTGACACCCGTAATTTCTATACTTTGTACCGCCAAACCACATATCAGTTAAGCTTTCTATGCAACCATCAACAAAAACAGAGCATAAAGGTGTTGGAACAAATCCCCAATAGTTCGTTGATTTTGCTATCCTTTCGCTCTCTTTGCCGATTTCATTTTTTACGCACAAAATCAATTCATCAAATGTTTTACATTCAGTTAGGTTTTCTGCTATTGCCCTGTTCACAACTGACGGAAAATCCATTGTCTGCAAATTTGGTATTTCGGCACTGCAATTTGGAATAATATACTCCCAACAAGCCGCAACAACATAATCAACAGCATCATCATAGTCATACCCAAGCTTAACCAACCCCGGAACGACAATATCATCATTACAATATTGCGGAAAACCAAGTCCTTTTTTGGTAAGCCTTGTTCCAAGCTCGTATATTTCGTCAGGAGTGTTTTTGCCTACACGCAAATTAATTTTCGGGTCAATAATATTTAATTCCAAAGATGCTTTGATACACATATCAGACAGCTCATTGTACATACTTTTTCCGTCTTTATCAAAGCCGCCAAGCACTATACTCTGACCATTGTCGCCCTGCTGAATACCAACATACAAATCTGTATCATAATTAATTGAAATAAAAAATGCCTCAATCAATTCAAAAATCTCATCATCACTTATGCCCAACGCCTTATCACGGAGATAAAACTTATACATATACTGGTCAAAACGACCAAAGCCCAAATGTATTCCAAAAGCGGTTCTTAAAAAATAAGTGCATAGCTTTAAAAACACGCAAGCCTCATAAAAGCTTTCTGCAGCATTATGAGGGATTTTGCACAAGGCATTATAAAGCCTTGTATTACCTTGTTTTTTGGCTTGCTTTTTATATTTTTCTGAGAAAGCAAGACATATATCTATACATTCAAGCATTGCATTACCATACTCTTTTTTGCTATCATCGTCAGTATTTGCAATATTGTTTTTAATTTGAAGCTTCACAGAATCAAAGCCTTGTTGCATGATACGTAAATAATTCGGAGTAAAATTAGAACACAGTCCACGAAGCGTTGTCCTTGTGCTTCTGTTGAAGCCAAAAAAATCATTTTCAAAAATAACAGGCTCTTCAAGCTGCACAATCTTTCTGAAGTTTTCAACTACCTCTTCCAACGTTATTTTTTCACTAAACTCAATTTCGGGTACTGCTTTTCTGCTTTTTCTATAATCTCTTGCTTTTAAATGCTGAAGCATTATTTTTATATTATCAGTCATTAAATCAACTCCTTACATAACTTTAATTTTTATATTGTATCTTTCAAATATATTTTCGCGGATGTTAACCTCCTGCGTTTCATCAAATCCGGGCTTGTATTCCCGAAGCAGCATTTTATATTTACCGCCTGCCATTTTGTTGTACGGCAACAATTCAACATAATCCACATTGTTATAATGAAGCATTTTTGCAATACCAATTATATTTTCTTCTGTATCCGTAACCCCGGGAATCAGTGGAATTCTGGCTGTAAATTCAACACCGCTTTTTGCAAGCTTTTCAAAATTCCGCAATATATTCCGGTTAGAGCAACCGGTAAACTTAATATGTTGTTGTTCATCAGCAAGCTTTAAATCATACAGAAAATAGTCTGCAACATCAAGCACCTTATCAAAAATATCAGGTGTGCAAAAGCCACTTGTCTGAACCGCAGTATGCAGTCTTCCTTTTAAACGCTTTATACAATCAATCACAAATTCGTGCTGCATAAGTGGTTCGCCTCCCGAAAAGGTTACCCCTCCGCCATTACTCAATATACGTTCATTTTTCATAAGCCTTTCACATAAATCATTGCTGCTTATGCTTTCTCCACTGACACGCAACAGGTTCATTGGACATTTTTTAATACTATCCAAAGTAAAAGAACCTGTTTTCATACACTCGCCGCATCCAATACAACCGTTAGGACTTCTGACTATCTCGCTTTTGGTATTTTGTCCCTCAGGGTTATGACACCAGGTGCATCTTAAAGGGCAGCCTTTCAAAAACACTGTAGTACGGATTCCCGGGCCATCATAAACAGAGAATTCTTCAACAGAAAACACATTACCGGTCAAAAATATCACCTCGTAACTTTATTTTATAAGTTCACCCTTGACAATACAAGAAATATGTTATACCATTATAGAAAAAAGTTAAGATTTGAGGGGTATTATGATAATACATCAACAAGGCAATTCGAAAGGTAATTTCAATTACAATGCATACATATATAACGACACCATATGGGATTCTCATTTTCACGGGAATTATGAGCTTGTATATACAATCGAAGGTGTTACAAAGCTTTCAGTAAACGGAGAAACATATGCATTACACCCCGGAATGTTTTATCTTGTGTCACCGTATTCCATACATTCACTTATAATTGATACCAATACAAAAACGTGGGTCGGAGTTTTTTCAAAAGACTTTATTTCGGATTTTGCAAAAACAAATAAATATATAAGATATCCCGCTTTTCAATGCAACAAAAAAATAGAAAGTTTTTTAAAAGATTATCTGCTGTTTGAAGGCACACCTGAGCATTACATATGCATTGCGTGCCTTAATGCAGTATGCAACGAATGTATAAAAAACGTCACTCCAGAAAGCACAGATATTAACAACGATTTTATAGAACAGGTTATACAATATATTTCAGAAAATCTGACGCAGAGCATAAGCTTAAAAAGTATTGCGGATGCTTTGGGATATGAGTATCACTATTTTTCGTCACTTTTTCACCGTTGTTTTTCAATTAATTTTAAAAGCTTTATAAACATATTCCGCTTTGAATACGCCTGCGTTCTTATAGGAAACAGAACGAAAACAATAACTGCAGTATGCTTTGAAAGCGGATTTGATACTGTTCGTAATTTCAACAGAGTTTTTAAAGAGCTTAGTGGCTGCACACCAAGTGAGTATCGAAAAAATCTTCTATAACAAAGAAATGAGTCCGTTTGCGGACTCATTTCTTTGTTATTTTATAAACATTGCATCACCAAAGCTGAAAAATCTGTACTGTTCCTTTATTGCTTCATCATATGCCGCAAAAACATTGTCTTTTCCTGCAAAAGCACTTATTAACATAAGCAGAGTTGACTGCGGAAGATGAAAGTTTGTTATAAGCTTATCTATCGCTTTAAACTCATACGGCGGATAAATAAAAATATCTGTCCAGCCCGTCTGTGCCTTAATTTCACCACAGCGTGCAACAGACTCAAGCGTTCTGCACGTTGTTGTACCTACAGCGACTACGCTTTTTCCATTCTTTTTTGTTTCATTTATAATATCAGCAGTTTCCTGACTCAGTATATAAAACTCACTGTGCATTTTGTGTTCCTCAACCACATCTGCTTTAACAGGGCGGAAGGTGCCAAGACCCACATGAAGTGTTACAAAGCCTACCTTAACGCCTTTTGCTCTTACCTTGTCAAGCAAGTCGTTTGTGAAATGTAAGCCGGCAGTAGGTGCTGCAGACGAGCCATCCACCTTAGAATAAACTGTCTGATAACGTTCTTTATCAAGAAGCTTTTCTGTGATATATGGTGGCAACGGCATTTCGCCTATTTCGTCAAGTACGTTTTCAAACAAGCCTTCATATTCAAACTTAACAAGTCGGTTTCCGTCGTTAACAACATCAATAACTTCTGCTTTAAGCTTCCCACCGCCAAAAACAAAACGCTTGCCGGGCTTTGCTTTTTTACCGGGACGCAAAATAACCTCCCATATATCCTGCTCTTTTCTCGTAAGCAACAAAAACTCAATTGGTGAACCCGTGTCCTCACGTTCTCCGTACAACCTTGCAGGCAAAACACGACTATCATTTAATATAAGGCAATCACCCTCATTAAGAAAATCAAGAATGTCATAAAAATGCTTATGCTCATACTCTCCTGTTTTTCTGTCCATAACAAGCAGCTTTGAGCTGTCACGCTGCTCCAGCGGCTTTTGAGCAATAAGCTCCTGAGGCAAATAATAATCAAAATCTTTAACGTTCAATCTTTTTCATTCCTTTTAATAAATTTCAACATCACTGTAATAGTGCTTTAATATTTCATCATATGTAAATCCGTTTTTTGCCATACCGTTTGCTCCGTTCTGGCTCATTCCCACAAGGTGCCCGTAACCTCTGCCCTTAAATATATAAGAGGTGTTTTCACCCTGCTCACGCCTTACCGTACCCGATGCCGTCAACAGATACAAAGGTTGGTTTTCATACTTTACTATATTTTCATATGATAACAGATACATATTTGTTTTGTCAATCTTTCCGGACAATGTTGCAAAACCGTTGTCCTCAGATACAGGCTCAATTGTGTATGCCTGACTTAACGTCGTTGATGCAAAAATATTACGGCAGCTTTCGTTTTTAAATGATTTTTCGCCCTTTGTTCCCACAACTGTAAGCTTTGTTACTGCTCCGTGTTCTGTTGCTTTGTCAATTCTGATATCTGTAACATAACCGATGTCATAATCCTTCATTCTCTCTGTTGCAGCTTCAGCAGTAAGCTCTCTTTCCCAGCTATGACCGTAAACATCTTCCTCCTCATACTCGTCAGACACCGCCTGCAAATATGGATGATCTGTTCCCCACACGTTAACTACAGCCTCAGTATAACCGCCACTTGTTGCAGAATAAACTGCATCAATAAGCTCATTGTCATAATATATTGCCTGCCCTTTTGTTTCGTAAACTGCAGCAGAAACCTTATCCTCCTCTGCTGACTTTCCGCTGTATGCCTGACAATGCACCGATGAGCATACATCAAAGCCGTTGCTTTCGTGTCTGCCAAGCTTTTTTAACGCATATGTTCTTGCGGCAACCGCCTGAGCTTTAAGAGCCTCTTTTTCAAACGAAACAGACATTTCTTTTGCCACAACGGAATAAAGATAGTCCTCCAGCCCCACTGTGTTTATCACATCAAGCAAACCATCTGAGTTTTTTACAACAGTCACGTAACCTCTGTATTCCTTTCCGTCGATTTTTAAATAATCTGACGGATAGTATTCCACTTCATCCTCAACGTCATCGGCTAACAATGTTGTAACCTCTCCGTCCACATCAATCCGAACGCTTTCTTTGGCGCTTTCACCATAAAACAAACCTACCCGTATATTTTTGTCACCATCAGCATAAACATTAACCGACAGGCACAAGCAAATTATAAGAAAAATCAGCACTTTTTTCATTCAAAATCACCTTTTTATCAAACTAATACATATAATAAATACATTATAACATAAAAAATTGTAAATTTCTACTTACAATTTTATGTCAAAAACATTTGACATAAAAACGCATTAATGGTATTATATAATTAAGTATATTTTAAGTTGGAGGAATTTGACATGAAGAAGTATAATGTTGCCGTTGTTGGTGCAACAGGAATGGTTGGAAGAACGTTTTTAAAGGTTCTTGAAGAGAAGAATTTACCTGTTGAAAATTACTATCTGTTTTCATCAGCTCGTTCAGCAGGTTCTAAGATACAGTTTATGGGTAAGGAATATGTTGTTGAAGAGCTTACAGAAAGCTCGTTTGACAGAGGTATTGATATTGCATTATTCTCAGCTGGTGGCAGTACATCAGAAAAATTTGCTCCCATCGCCGCAAGCAAGGGTTGCATAGTTATTGACAACAGCAGTGCATGGCGTATGGACCCTGAGGTTCCGCTTGTTGTTCCTGAAGTTAACCCTGATGATATCAAATGGAACAAGGGTATTATTGCAAATCCGAACTGCTCAACAATTCAGGCAATGGTTGCTCTTGCTCCGCTTCACAGAAAGTATGGCATCAAGAGAGTTATATATTCAACATATCAGGCAGTTTCAGGTGCAGGTCTTGCAGGCTATCAGGATCTCGAAAACGGCTTAAAGGGCGAAGCCCCCAAGAAGTTCCCATATCCGATTGCAGGCAACTGTTTGCCACACATAGATGTATTCTGCGATAACGGATACACCAAAGAAGAAATGAAAATGGTTAATGAAACAAGAAAAATTCTTGGTGACGATACAATCAAAATCACAGCTACAACTGTTCGAGTTCCTGTATTTAACAGCCATAGCGAATCTATCAATGTTGAGCTGAAAACTCCTTTTGAATTGGAAGATGTTTTTGAATTATTAAAGAATTCAGAAGGCATTGTTGTTCAGGACGATGTTGCAAACAATATCTATCCTATGGCTATCACAGCAACAGGTCACGACGAAACATTCGTAGGCAGAATCAGACGCGACGAAAGTGTTGACAACGGACTTAACCTTTGGGTAGTTGCAGACAACATCAGAAAAGGTGCTGCTTCTAATGCAGTACAGATTGCTGAAAAAATTATGAACAGCAACGACTGATTTTCAGGCGAAAGGAATGGTTTTATGAAGAACACAGTATTTACAGGTGCGGCGGTTGCTCTTGTTACTCCTTTTAACGAGAACGGAGTTGACTTTGACAAGCTTGGAGAAATTATTGACTTTCAGATTGAAAATGGCACAGATGCAATTGTTGTATGCGGCACAACAGGTGAACCTGCAACAATGCCTGATGCTGAGCATTTGAGTGTAATTGAATACGCTGTAAAACGTGTTAACAAAAGAGTTCCTCTTATTGCAGGAACAGGCGGTAACGATACTGCACACTGCACACGTCTTTCAAAGGCAGCTGAAGACCTTGGCGCAGATGCTTTGCTGCTTGTAACACCATACTACAACAAAACATCTCAAAAGGGCCTTAAAAAGCATTTTGAAACAGTTGCAGATACAGTAAGCATACCAATGATTTTGTATAACGTTCCAAGCAGAACAGGTCTTAACATTTCTGTTTCCTGTATGAAGGCTCTGGCACAGCACAAAAACATTGTTGCTTTAAAAGAAGCAAGCGGAAATATGTCATACGTAATGGAGCTTGTTAAAGAATGCGGAGATTTAATTGATATTTACAGCGGCAATGATGATATTATCGTTCCTATGCTTTCAGTTGGAAGCGTTGGTGTAATATCTGTTCTTTCAAACGTTATGCCTAAAGAAACACACGACATATGTCAGCTTTTCTTTGACGGAAAAATTAAAGAAAGCTGTGCATTGCAGACAAAGCTTCTTGATTTGATAAATGCATTATTTGTTGAGGTAAACCCAATTCCCGTTAAAACAGCAATGAATTTAATGGGCTTTGATGTTGGTCCTCTTCGTCTTCCGCTTTATGAAATGGAAGAAAAGAATCTTGAGGTTTTGAAAACTCAGTTGAAATTACACGGTTTGATATAACGAGGTAACACAAATGATAAATATAATACTATGCGGTGCAAACGGAAAAATGGGGCACACTCTTGCCAGAATTATTGGTGAGGATAAAAATTCAAATATAGCCTGCGGTGTTGACATCAACACAACTCAGTATGGCGAATTTTCCATTTACGAAAGCATAAATGAATACAAAGGCAAGGCTGATGTTATAATTGACTTTTCACATCCGTCCTGTTTAGATGGCATCCTTGAATACGCGGTTAATACAAATACCCCTGCGGTGCTTTGCACAACAGGTCTTTCGAAACAGCAAATGGATAAAATCACAGAGTATTCAAAAAAAGTTCCGTTGTTTTTCTCAGCAAATATGTCGTTGGGTGTTAATCTGATTATTAATCTTGTTTCCCAGGCGGCAAAAATTTTGCAGGATAGATTTGATATCGAAATTATAGAAAAGCATCACAATCAGAAAATAGATGCTCCGAGTGGAACAGCACTTGCAATTGCTGACGCTATAACGAAAGCTGTTGATTATGAAGCCGAATATGTTTATGACAGACACTCAGTAAGAAAAAAACGCGATGCCAAAGAAATTGGTATACACGCAATCCGTGGTGGAAATATCGTTGGTGAGCATTCGGTTATTTTTGCAGGAACAGACGAGGTTGTTGAAATCAAACATCAGGCTACTTCTAAGGATGTATTTGCAGTTGGTGCAGTAAGTGCCGCAAAGTTTCTGGCAACCCAACCCGCAGGATTATATAATATGACAAACTTGATTGAAGGTGCAATAAATTGAGTAACTTTTTATTAAACAGAATTGACGATGTTGTGTTAGTAACAATAAACAATGTAAAGAACACAGTTCACTCTGTGGCAGACATTTTTGTTGCTATAGGCGAAGCTGAAATCAACGTTGATATGATATGCCAGACAGCACCGTACAAGGACAGAATTAATTTATCATTTACAATAGACAACAGTGACCTTGCCAAAACCTTAACCGCAGTCGGTCAGATAAAAAAGACTGAAGAAGCATTAATAACAGAGGTTAACGGTGGTAATACTAAGGTTACTATATTCAGCGAATGCTTAAAGACAGAATGGGGTATCGCAGCACGTCTTTTTAAAGCGTTGGGTGAGCATAATCTTCATATAAAGCTTATCACAACCTCCGATGTTGAAATATCTATTCTTGTCGAGCAGTCAGATGCTGATGAAGTTATGGCAATATTGGAAAAGGAATTCAATTAATGGAATTATTTGACACTGCTACAAAACAAACACGTGTTGTACTTGTTGGTGTTCACACAGGCACACGTGATACAATAAATGACTGTACAACAGAGTCATTAGACGAGCTTGAATTGTTAGCACAAACAGCAGGTGCGGTTTGTGAAGGTCGTTTTGTGCAAAATTTGCAGACCGCTGTGTCTGCAACATATATTGGAGAAGGAAAGGCGAATGAGATTCGCCTTTTTTGCCTTGATAACGATATTGACATTGCAATATTTGATGATGAGCTTACAGGTACACAGATAAGAAACCTTGAAGATATGCTTGAAGTTCGCGTAATGGACAGAAGCTCTCTTATTCTTGATATTTTTGCCACCCGTGCAAAAACTGCCGAGGGCAAGCTTCAGGTTGAGCTCGCACAGCTTCGATACTACCTGTCACGCCTTACGGGTTCATTTGTTAACCTGTCTCGCCTTGGTGGTGGTATCGGCACAAGAGGCCCGGGTGAAACAAAGCTTGAAACCGACAGACGTCATATAAGAAACAGAATTTCACTGTTAAAAGAACAGCTTGCCGAGGTAGAGAAAAACAGACACACACAACGTCGCAAAAGAGTTAAAGACGGTGTGTTGCAGATAGCCGTTGTAGGTTACACAAACGCAGGCAAGTCTACCCTGCTTAATTATCTGACTGACGCAGGCGTTCTTGCTGAGGACAAGCTATTTGCAACACTTGACCCAACCTCACGAAAGCTTACTCTTCCAGACGGAACAAATGCTGTTTTAACAGATACCGTTGGTTTTATAAGAAAGCTGCCTCACCATCTTATTAATGCATTTAAATCCACTCTTGAAGAGGCGGTTTATGCCGACATTTTAGTTCACGTTGTGGATGGTTCGTCTTCTGAAATGTTTGATAATATGACAGTGGCAGAAAATCTGTTGAGAGATTTAAAGGCAGATAATAAGCCTACAGTTACAGCATTTAACAAGTGTGACCTTGAAACTCCAGACATACTTTGTGCAAAACCAAATTCTATTGCAATCAGTGCAAAAACAGGTCATAATATAGACAAGCTTTTAGAGCTTATTGTTGATGCTTCGCCAAACAAACGCACAAAGCTTAAGCTTCTTATTCCTTATAGCAAAGGAAGTATTTTATCTGTAATATACAACGACGCTCATATTGTATCAGAACAGCATACTGCCGACGGTACAGAAATGGAAATTATTGCAGACGAGCGTTTAAAAGGGATGGTGAGTGATTATATTATATAGTTATAAAACACTCAAAAAGCAGTCACAGGCTGAGTTTATTGAAAAGAAATCCCATTTTATAGGATATGCCTGCCCTGTAACTACAGAGCAGCAGGCAATAGATTTTATTAATCAGATTAACAAAAAGCATTATGATGCAACGCACAACGTATATGCATATGTCCTAAAGGATAACAACATCAGGCGATACAGTGATGACGGTGAGCCCACAGGCACTGCCGGCGTACCCGTACTGGATGTAATACTTAAAGAAGACCTTACTGACGTTTGCGTTGTGGCAACAAGATACTTTGGCGGAATAATGCTCGGTGCCGGCGGTCTTGTTCGTGCGTACACAAAATCTGCAAAAATAGGTATTGATGCCTGCGGAATTTTGGAACGAAAATACTGCTTTGAATGTGAAATGAAAGCTGATTACACCTTGCTTGGCAAAATCCAGAGCGAGATTGTGGCTTATGGTTGTATTCCCGGTGAAACGGAATACACTGACAACGTAAAGCTTACGTGCTATATTCCGCACGATTTAACAGGTTTCAAAGAGCGAATGATTGATATAACAAATGGAAAAATTCTAATAAATATAAAAAATGAGGGGAGATTTATTGATGTTAACTGATATTCAGATTGCACAACAGGCTAAAATGGAGCCAATTGAAAAGGTTGCCGAAAATCTTGGTATAACAAGAGACGAGCTTGAGTTTTATGGCAAATATAAGGCAAAATTATCTGACGACCTTGCAAAACGTATTGAAAACAACAAAGACGGAAAGCTGATACTTGTTACCGCTATTAATCCTACTCCTGCCGGCGAAGGTAAAACAACAACAACAGTAGGTCTTGGCCAGGCTTTTCATAAGCTTGGCAAAAACGCGGTTATTGCACTACGTGAGCCTTCAATGGGCCCTGTAATGGGCGTAAAGGGCGGTGCTGCAGGTGGCGGTTACGCACAGGTTGTTCCAATGGATGATATCAATCTCCACTTCACAGGTGATATGCATGCTATTTCTGCTGCAAACAACCTTCTTTGTGCTATGATAGACAATCATATTCATCAGGGCAATGCACTTAAAATTGATGTAAACAACATTCCTTTTAAACGTGTTGTTGATATGAATGACAGAGCTTTAAGAGAAATCGTTGTTGGTCTTGGCAGCAAGGTAAACGGAATTCCACGTCAGGACGGATTTATGATTACAGTTGCTTCTGAAGTAATGGCAATTCTATGTCTTTCAAAGGATGCCAATGACTTAAAGGAACGTCTTGGTAAAATCATTGCTGCATATGACTTGGACGGCAAGCCTGTTACTGCAAAGGATTTGCAGGCAAACAACGCTATGGCAGTTCTTTTAAAGGATGCAATAAATCCAAACCTTGTGCAGACACTTGATAACTCCCCCTGCATTATGCACGGCGGTCCATTTGCAAATATTGCACACGGCTGTAACAGCATACGTGCAACAAAGCTTGGCTTAAAGCTTGCAGATTATTGCATAACAGAAGCTGGCTTTGGTGCAGATTTGGGTGCAGAAAAATTCCTTGACATAAAATGCAGACTTGGCGGCTTAAAGCCTGATGCAATTGTTATTGTTGCAACAGTAAGAGCATTGAAATACAACGGCGGCGTTGCCAAAGCTGACCTTAAAGAAGAAAATCTTGATGCACTTAAAAAGGGTATTGTAAACCTTGAAGCACACATTGAAAACTTGCAGAAATACAAGGTTCCGTGCATCGTTGCAATAAACGCATTTGATACAGATACAAAAGCAGAGCTTGATTTTATAGCAGATTTCTGCAAAGAAAAGGGTGCTGAATTTGCCCTTTCAGAGGTGTTCGCAAAAGGTGGCGAAGGCGGAATTGACCTTGCAAACAAAATTATCGAAACCACCGAAACCAAAAAGTCAGAGTTCACAGTTTTGTATCCTGATGAATTATCTATTAAGGACAAGCTTAAAACAATTGCAAATGAAATTTACGGAGCAGACAACGTTTTATATACAAAGAATGCTGAAAATCAGATTAAAAAGCTTACAGAGCTTGGCTTTGCCAATATGCCTGTTTGTGTTGCAAAAACACAGTATTCATTAAGTGATGACCAGACAAAGCTTGGCAGACCATCAGGCTTTGACATCACGGTTAAGGAAGTGCGTGTATCTGCAGGTGCAGGCTTTATCGTTGCACTTACAGGTGAAATTATGACAATGCCGGGACTTCCAAAGGTACCTGCCGCAAATAACATAGACATTAAAGAAGATGGTGAAATTGTGGGGTTGTTCTGATGAAAAAAATCATCACATCAAACGAAGCCGAAACAATCAATTTAGGTGAATTAATAGGCAAGCGCATAAAAAAAGGCGACGTTATCGCACTTTACGGCGACTTGGGTTCTGGTAAAACTGCTTTCACAAACGGAGTGGCAAAGGCATTGGGAACAAGCGGAGTATCAAGCCCAACGTTTACAATAGTAAATGAATACATTAACGGCACCCTCCCACTCTACCACTTTGATGCTTACCGCATTGGTTCGGATGACTGGTTAAATTGCGGCTTTGATGAATACTTGTTCGGTGACGGTGTTTGTATTATAGAATGGTCAGAAAACATAACTGACATATTGCCGAAGGATTGTATAAAAATAAGCATTTCACGTGACCTTAGTGTTGGAGAAACCGTGCGTATATTTGAAATTGAAGGATTGATATTATGACGATATTAGCTGTTGACAGTTGCAGCTGTGTTGCAACAGGTGCAATACTTCGTGACGGAGTATTGGCAGCAGAATTTGTAATTAACGACAAGAAAACACATTCAGTAAAGCTGTTGCCGCAAATTGAAAATATGCTGGCATCTGTTGATATGACATATAATGATATAGACCTGTTTGCAGTAACAACAGGCCCAGGTTCTTTCACCGGTCAGCGAATAGGCACAGCAACAGTAAAAGCTCTTGCTCACGCAGTTAACAAGCCTATTGTCGGCATATCATCATTAGAATCAATGGCATATAACGTTCCATTCTTTGACGGAATAATATGCCCGATTATGGATGCACGGCGTGAACAGGTATACACAGGAACATACAAATTTGTGGACGGCAAGCTTGTTACTGTTGAAAGCGACAGAGCAATGGCACTTTCCGACCTGTTAAATGAAGTAAAAGACCAGCGTGTTATATTTACAGGTGACGGAGTTCCGGTCTTTAACGAAATCATAAAAAAAGAGTTGGGTGACAACGCACATTTTGCACCACCGCATCTTTTGCACCTGCGTGGCGGCAGTGTGGCAATGTGTGCGTATAATAAAGATGATGCCACGACCTACGAAAAGCTAACCCCTTTATATTTGAGAATGTCACAAGCAGAACGTGAGTATAACCGAAAGTAAACAATCCGCACCTGCCTAAAACACAGGGAATACTATTGTATTTTAATACAACGAAAGTGAAAATTCACCTTTGAAAATCGAGGTTCGGATTATTCACTTTCAGTTTAAGGAGTGATTTTTAATGGAAAGACGCGACAAACATAACTATTATCTTGACATTGCAGAAACAGTTTTAGAACGAGGCACTTGCTTAAGACGTAATTATGGTGCTATTATCGTAAAGCACGATGAAATTATTTCAACCGGCTATACAGGCTCACCGAGAAGACGCAAAAACTGCATTGATATAGGCACCTGCCGCCGTCAGCAGTTAAACATTCCCAGAGGTCAGCGTTATGAGCTTTGCCGCAGTGTACACGCTGAAGCAAATGCAATTATCAGTGCTGCACGAAATAATATGTTAGGCTCTGTAATGTACATAGTCGGAAAAGAAATGGATACAGGAGAGCTTATTAAAAATGCATCAAGCTGTGCAATGTGCAAACGTCTGATAATTAATGCAGGAATCGACAAGGTTGTGTATCGTAACGAAGGAAACACATACACCGTTGTTGATGTACAGACATGGATTGACAATGACGAGTCGCTAACTGACGAATTAGGTTATTAATTGTAATTTTATATCAGCATTTTACGAACGAAATTTCGTGAAATGCTGAATTTTTATGGTATAATTTTCATAAGGAGGAGATCATATGGAAATTATATCATTGTTCGGCACACCTCAAAAAGGAAGACTAATAGAAATACCCATAACAGATATTGACACAAACCCGAATCAACCGAGAAAGCATTTTTCACCAAACGCTATAAACGAGCTTGCAGAATCTGTCAAGCAGCATGGTCTTATACAACCCATAACAGTCAGGAAGGGGCATCGCTCAAAATACGAGCTTGTTGCAGGGGAGAGGCGTTTGCGTGCGTGTATGGCAGCAGGCTTTAAAACAATTGATGCAATTGTAATAAGTGCAACAAATTATGACAGTGCCGCACTTGCATTGATAGAAAATCTGCAGCGTGAAAACCTGAATTATCTCGAAGAGGGTGAAGCGTACAGCAATCTGATTACCGATTTTGGACTCACACAGGAAGAGCTTGCACAACGCATAGGCAAAACGCAAGCATACATAGCAAACAAATTAAGGGTTTTAAAGCTAAGTCCCGAAATCAAAAAAATGCTTCTGGAGCACAAGCTTACCGAAAGACACGCAAGGGCACTACTTCGTCTTGAAACCGAATATTTACGAAAAAATGCCGTTGAAACAATATGTAAAAGACAGTTAAATGTTGCACAAACAGAAAAATATATTGATTCACTGGTGGCACCCGAACAAGCTAAAACACATAAAGGCAAATCAATACGCATAATAAAGGATATCAGGATTTTTACAAACACAATAAAGCAAGCTGTCGATTTGATGAAGCAATCCGGAATTGATGCAGTGTCTGAAAAAAACGAGGATGAAAAATATATCGAATATGTAGTAAGAATACCAAAAACAAGTTAAAAAAACGGTCATATGACCGTTTTTTAACTTAATTCAATTTCGTACTGCGTGTTAAATTCTTCTCCTGAATTTAATGCTATAACATAATCACGTTCATTTATCTCACCGCAAAAATCATTTCTGTCACAGCGACCAAACCACGGTTCAATGCAAACAAACGGAGCATTCTTTTTAGCAGGTGACCACAAGCCTGCAAGCGGCATATCAAATTTAACTGTTACATAAGGCTTTTTATCGCTGCCACAAAGCGAAACTGCTTTTAACTGCTTGTTTTCAATTATAAGAGCATCATTGTCAAACATACTGTTAACAATCTTAACATAACCGTCGTTTTTAAGTGTATGACGGTTATTTGCATCATAAAGTCCGCTCTCATCAATCAGATTATATGCTATGTCATTTTTGTTGTCAAAAGCAAAATAATTTGTACCTTCCTTTAAATTAAACGCAGGATGTGCACCTATTGAGAAAAACATAGGCTTTTCGCCATCATTTTTTACACTCCATTCGACTTTTATGACAGAATCATTAATAGTGTAGCTTATATTAAGCGTAAAATCAAAAGGATAAATTTTCTTTGTTTCTTCACTTGATTTAAACTCAAATGATGCAGAATTATCAGAACTGCCAACAAGCGTAAACTCGTTATCTCTTGCAAAGCCGTGCTGTCCCATAGGATATTCAACACCGTTATAAATGTATTTTTTGTTTCGCAAGCTACCTACAAACGGAAATAATACAGGTGAGGTTCTTCCCCAGTATTTGCTGTCACCGCACCACATATATTCACGTCCGTCTTTCACGGCAGATTTAAGCTCTGCGCCGTGATTGCTTATTTCAATTGTAATTATTTTATTTGAAATTTTCATTCTTTAACCACCTTTATTTTATCTAATCTGTAATTTCTTACATATATAACAAGGTCTGCCCCGACCATAATAAAATTAAGCACATAAAAAAACATAACGTACCACTTAAATGTTCCCATCAAAAGCTTTGAAGTAATTCCAAATATATACCCTGTGAGTATAAGAATTACAAATCCAAGGCTTTTTCCTTTTGTGGTTTTTGCTTTATAAGACTTAATAACATTTAAAGGCCAAGACATTCCAAAGCATACTATCATTAAAATTTCAAACAACTCTGACATTATAGTTACTCCTTTTTGTAATATATTTTAAATACCGCGTACTTCTTCTATGCTCTTTTTTACTATTTCAATCTGTGTTTTGTAAACTTCTTCATCAAAATCACAAAACATATTGCTTTTTATATCCTGCCCTGTAAGCACCGAGTACCAAAGCAAGCCAACAGCATATCTGCCAAGACCATAGCTTAAATGAAATGTATCTCTGTGTACTTTTTCAATTCCTGCTGCAATCAGTTTTTGCAAAACTTCACCGGACGGAATAACAACATCTGCATCAATTGCTTTATATGCCTTTTCATATGCCTTTTTTATATCTCTGAACATATCAGTATGGTCGTTATATCCCATATCTACATTCAAACGTTGTGACCCTTGCTCATAAGCCCATGTTTGGTGAATTGCAATTTTGGCTTTTGGCACACATTTTTTTACAAAGTCAACAATTTCGTTAAGATATGGCTGATATGTATCATAATAAGGCGACTTATTGCTCACCTGCTGAACAGTAACAACATCCCAATCACGATTTAAAAGTGCTTCCTTTAACGACACCTTAAAGCCTGTGCTTTCACCATTCATTTCAAGCGTATATGCTCTTTCATTACTCATCATATTTCTGTAATGAAGCGAAAGGGCACATCCTCCAATATAAAGATTAAATGTGTCGAGAGAAAATCCGTCGGCCTTTGCTATACTATGTAAGTATCTTTGCGCATCCTGCGAAAAACTGTTTCCAATAGATAAAATGTTCATTGTAAACTATTCCTTTTTTCAATTATTAATGTTTATTTAAACTATCAAAATAGATAATCGACTCCCAATCGTCAGATATATTTGTAACTGATATACCATCAAATATATGCCAGCCATTTCTACTCCAAGCCAGCTTTCCGTCATTCATTAAAAACCCTACATTTGCTTTTCTGTACACATCCGGAAATTCATAATGAAATTTTGCGGTGTTTTCTTCAAGACTTATAGACCAAATACCATAATGTTTTTTGGCATTTTCCGGTACACCATTACCAAAATAATTAATTGCCAACGAAAAATAAATATTTCCGTTTAACACTCTGAGTAAATCCAAATCTACGAATAATGAAATGTTGTCTATTCCTTTGAAATCATCAAACATTTCAATGTTTTCTTTACTGATTTTTTTAATCAAAGATTTAATATCTTTTACTATTAAGTTACTTTTCCCTGTATTGACATCCAACAATTTCAATCCGCCACCCTTTGACCAAACAATATAGTCATCATCCAACCAAGCGTAGTGATATATAGAAAATTTATAGTCCTTAAATTCTTCCTTTTGTATATCATACAAGTACAAATGCAAATTGTCGCCACGATATCTGCAAAATGATACATATCTCCCATTAGGGCTTACGCCTATATTCTGTGGATTATGTTGTTTTTTTCCTACATTGTACAAAATAGTATCGTTACAAGTTATAATATCTATAACTCCTATATTGTTACCATCAATATAATAAAGATTATCTTTTTTGTCAAACCTAACATCAGTT
>JAZNGX010000141.1:0-9616 GCA_045576675.1 Clostridia bacterium
CTGTGATATTTTTTGCCGATAGAGCTGATATATACAATGAATTACTTATGAAGAAAGTGTGAAAGTGAATAATGTCTTGTGGCTTGCGGTATCAATTGTGGTATCAATTTCAAAAACTAAACCCCGGAAGCCCTTAAAATACAGGGTTCCGAGGTCAGGGTTATTATTCCCACTCTTCTACGGGATAGTGTTATATTCTCCAAACAAAATATAATCCCCTGTTTTTATATCAAAACAGGGGTAGATTTTATCATTTCCATCCATTATCTGATGTCCGGTATCAAAAGCGGTATCAATTGGGTGGTATCAATTTTGCAAGTATAATTCTTTTGTGATTTGTAATATATTATAACATAAAACTGTTCTGAAGTCTACCAAATTAAAGACAGCCACACATAACAACACATAACAGAATCACCCCTCAATCGGGGTGATTCCATATTTTAATAGTGCTTTACACCACACTCGCAAACAGGATTCATCTTGAACAGCTTCCAGAAGAAACGGACTATCTTCCAGATGAAGCCCATAAATCCGGATTTGTGGCACATATGAGTGCAATTCTGAACTTTATTATTACCACAACCGGTACATACACCATCCTTGTAGTTATGGCCTTTTGCAGCTACACTCTTTGTTTCAGTTTTGTCGCACCTTGAGCATGTTGAAGTCTCTATACCATTATCAGTACAAGTCGCTTGTTTAGTTACAACATATGCACCCATACTGTGTCCGAGAGCAACGGTTTCTGCATCGTTATATGTGTCGCCACATATAGTGCAAGTATACGTTGTATAACCATTAACAGTACACGTAGGAGCTACTACCTTTGATGTGTAGCTATGACCGTTGAAAGCACACTCAATCTGTCCGTATGATGGTACATTTGCTGCATCTTCCGGCATAACAAGTGCATAGTAGCTGAAGTGGTCAAGCTTGAGAACAATGTAGTTTCCGTCAACATAATAGCCGCAACTATCAGTTGAACTGTTATTAAGATACGGAATATTATCTTCAGTATCATTTTCATTTACTCTTTTGATAATAAGCTTACCATTCTTAGCATTTGAAAGAACATCGCCCTCTGAATAAACTTTTATATAAATATATCCATCAGGTTGAACAGCTATACCGGCATTATCGTAAAGAGTAAGATCAACAACCTTGGTTTTATTCCACCAACTGTTTGTATCATACTGAGCCTTATAGTTAATAACCTTAGACTCTGCTTTACCGCATACGGTACAACTCATAGTTGCTACAGATTCATTATTTACCAACTGAACGTTAGCCGTATAATTGTGAGCATCATATTTCTTGGCTTCGTTGTATGAAGAACCACAATCACAAGTATATGTAACAACTATTCCTGTTGTACATTCACCATTCTTAGCAGTTTCTTTGTAGTTATGCTCATGACTTTCGAATACCGCTGTAAACTCAAGATCGTAATCCGGCATTCTGTAAGGCACCTTGAGATTCCAGCCTTTGAACAGCTTTCCGTCGGGAACAGCAAATTCAGGAGCAAAAATTATTTCACCAATATGGTACACTTCTTCTTTTACGTTACCGTCAATTATCCATCTGACTGTTCTTGTTTCAGATGTGTATTCTGTATTAAATACGGTATAATCGCTTGTTACAGTTGTTCCGCCCGTTACAACCCAATCAGCTACATCAGTTTCAGGTACTACCACCTTATCGCCGATGCTTACTTCTCTGATTGCATATACTTCGTCACCTATTCTGAACTCAACAATAGCTCTGCCACTCGAAATAGACTGTCCTTCAGGCACTTTAAACTCTATTACAGTTTTACCATCATTTTCGATACCGGCATCTTCAGTGTTTGTTACAAAGATACCGCCTTCAAGTGTCTTTTCGTTGGCAGTAACATCAAACTTAACCGTAGCACCGTAACCTATCTGAACATTGTTATCGTCAAATACAGCTTTTGGTATAAGATTATTGATTCTGACTGTTGTTGTACCGTCATCATTTCTTGTGATGATTATATCATTATCTGACACACCGTATTCAGCTTTGACAGTTTCACGAAGAGCATTTTCATTTTCTGTAGTAAGAGTGAAATATTCGCTTACCGTGTCATAGAAATTAACCTTTGTAAATGAAATAGTATTTACAATCTGACGGGAAACTATGCTCTCAAACATTTCTGCTATTTCATCTGAATCTTCAGCTGAAAGGAAATAGTTCTTCATAGTAGCAGCTGTACCCTTATTATCCATATCCTTTGCTTCAGGGTAGTTAGATGAAACATAGTGAAGGAATTTATTAATCTTGTCAGTTTCATCAGACGGATCAGCACCTGCAGCTACACCGATACTGTAAATAGTTGTACCGTAAAGATTTTTAATCTGATTAGCATACTCGATAGCTTCATTTGCTACTGTGTAGTTGAATGCACCCATATTTCTGCCGGGGTCACCGGGCTCACCGTCGGTGATAAAGAGTACAAGTTTTTCTCTGCCATCCTGATTATTAGCTAGAATCTGTTTGGCCATCTGAAGACCATAATCCGATGAAGTGCCTTGTATGCCGGTAAGACTGTCTATACCGTTTTTGAGTGCACTCAGATTGTCTTTTACATCAATAAATGCAGAAGCATAGTCAGCATCAGTAAGCTTGTTGAATGTTTTTATTGTACCGTTTATGCCGATAATACCTGTGCCTTTACAGTTATCCTTTGTGCCGGAAAAACTTACAAGAGCAACTCTGTGGTCAACATTATTTTCTACAGCACTATCATAAACTGTATTAACAAACTCTTTAGCAACTCTTTCAAGAACAGCAAGTCTTGTTTCTTTACCGATTTTATTGCTTGTCATTGAACTTGACTGGTCCATAACAAGAATGATATCGTAAGGAGTTGCACCCATAGGAACTTTCGCATTGAGAGTTTCAGCAAAAGCGGAGAGTGTGATTGTTGCAACACCGTCTTTATATACAACATCCTTATCAGATTTGAGGTCAGACTGATTATCGCTTGACTTGAGCTCATAAACAGCTTCGATATAGATATCTTTATCTTCAAGAGTATAGTCTTCCCAATATCCAATGAAGCCGTCTGCCTGAGGAACGTCGGGATTAACAATAACTTTTGTTCCCTTTGCAAATTTGACAGTATCTACAAGGTCGTATTTCTTACCGTTGTATTCAAAACTACCATTATTATTTGCTTTGATGAAATAAGCCGTGTACGCTATAAGCTTATCGGTTTCACGGGTTTCGATATGTGAAGAATCTCGTCTACAAATTCTCTTTTCTTCACCCTTGGCATCAATTGTGGCATCTTTTGATGTTTTCCATTCGCCCCAATCGTGACCGATAGCTTTGATTTCTTTCTTTTCTCTGCTGAGTTCTTTGGGACATTCTGTGCAGTAAACTACTTTATCGTAGCTACCCTTTTCTTCACACTTGGGTTCAACTCTGTTTTCAATTACTGCTTCACCGGGAGTATGAGCTTTGAGTGTAATTTCTGCAGTTTCTTTGTATCCGCAGACTGTACAGATTCTTTCCTTTGAACCCTTTTCTGTGCAAGTAGCTTCTTTGGTTACAACCCAATCACCAAATGTACAATTTACAGTTTCAGTGTATGTGCAACCATTGTCACGCTGACATTTTCTTGTATGAGTGGCGTTATTGTTATCACTCCACTTACCCATATCGTGACCGAGTTTATCAATAACTTTACCACTTTCAAGAAGTGCGTCACAATCTGAGCAGTATTTATCGCCTGTATAACCATCGTCTGTACAATTCTCAACCTTATCATCTTTAATATAGGTCTCGCCCACGTGATTGTTGGGATTGAGTTCTACTGATTCTGTCTTCTTATGACTATTGTCATTCTGACAGGTATAGGTCTTCGTACCGTGAAGTTTACAGGTGGATTCAGGATCGATTACACCGTTGTCCCATGCGTGACCTATCTGAGGATCAACTGTATATTCAATAGTTGTTTCATTGTTACCATTTTCATCAAAGAAAATCTTCTGACAATAATCTCTTTGACAGGTATAATACTCAAAGTTACCATCCACTGTACAAAGAGGATCTACAGCATCGGTCTTCTTCATATTATGACCTATAGGCTCAGTGTAATCAGCACTGTATTCATCACCGCATACAGTGCCGTTATTCACTCGCTGACACTTGTAAATACTATAGCCACCTTCAGTACACTTAGGATCAATTGTGTCATAAAGTTTATGATCATGACCCAGCATATCAAGTATTATATCATCATACTCCATACACTTAGTACAAGTATAAGCTTCCAGACCATCTTCAGTACAAGTAGGTGCTATATCTCTTGTAGTATCACGTTGGAAGTTATGAGCACCACCCTCGGTATATGCACAAGGAGAATTGGTACATTTATTATATACACAACCTCCATCAGCCTTAACCTCTACTAAAGCATGCTCTGTGCAAGGTGCAGGAATTTCACCCTCTTCAAGCAATGTTGCACAGCGTGTACAGTGAATTTCATACTGTCCCGGATAGATGCAATACGCCTCTTTAATTGTGACTTTATCACCGGAAGCATGAGGAAGTCTGTCTAAGGGTTCCTGCTCATACACAACATCAGGTTGTGAGCTGTGAGCTTTATCCGTATGCTCGCAGTTTCTGCAGGTAATGTAGAGTATAGCATCTTCCAAACAAGATGTCGGTTTCCATACACCGTCAACTAATTCAGCATTATCCGCATATGAAACATAATAATCTGCAGGAATTTCAGGAATATCTCTTTCATCTATAACAGCATTACAAGTTTCCCCGTTGTGTACACGATTACATTTTTTTATTTCATAACCTGTTACACCACATCCGTTAGAAGAAACTAATTCCCACTCAACTGATTCTTTATCTACATGAGCACCGGCTGCTTTTATTATCCATTCATCCTGCTGAAGTTCTGTTTTGCCTTCATTGTCAGCATAGAACTTCCTGCAAGTCTCACACTGATAATATTCAGTCTGTCCGTCTGTAAGACACGTCTGAGTAACTGCTTTGTATTTTGTCATAGTATGACCAAACGCAGGAATCGGTGTATCTTTGTATTCGTTGCAAGTTAAGCCTTTATCATATCTGCAACAGTATTCTCTGTAAATACCGTCCTCGGTACAAGTAGCAGGCTTGATAACCTCACCTGAAGCAGGATCGATATCATGACCAAGTGCTGCAACCTCATCACTTGTGAAATTATGAGCACCGGGATGAACAGTACACTTATTAAGAACATAACCCTTTGTTGTACATGTAGGTTCAACCGTCTCTCTGATCCATACGCAATTATTTTCTGTCTCCTCGATATGCTTACCGCAGCCATTACGGCAATAAGCTCTGTAAACAGTGATGAGATCTGTCTTGCTGATTATACTCCATTCAGAACTGTTTTTATCAAAAGTGGGATAGTTATGGGGATGTGTAACAGAATTAGGATCATATACACCACATCTTGAGCACTTTTTACCTGATACGTAACATACATCATCAGTTGCAACAAACTCATCATCAACAGCAGTTGTAAAGTTATGGCCTAAAGCTGACATATTGTAGCTGTAAAGCGTTCTCGTTTCAACTTTTCTGTCATTGGTTGCTGCAACATAACTGTCCTGCCAAGCTGAAGCAGAACCCCACTTCCAATAATTGAAGAGCATCTTGTAATCTTTATATGTGCAAGAATAATAGTCGAATCTGAACCATCTTGTTGCACCCTGACAATCATTCCAGCTTGTTCTTTCAGGGACTATATAATTGGTAATTCCTAAATTATTACAATAACCTGTGCTTGATGAATAGTTACCATTACTCGAAGTAAATGCTCCAAAATATTTATATCCATAACCGTTAGCAGGTCCAGTGCCTTTTTGGTTATATATAGCTCTTGTGGAAGTACCATTTGCATAGCTCGTATCATACATCCAATGCCAATAAACATAACCAGCCCAGCTGGTTGAAACTTCACGTTTGGTGGTTGAATACGTATAAGCACTCACATCACAGCTCTTATGGAAACTTGCATAAATTGAATGGCTCTGATCAAACCCTGAAGGGAAGGATGCATAATTGAATGAGTTTGTTGACTGATGCACCCAATTACCGCCATTCTGTGTCCATCCGCTGAGAGAAGTTTCATATGATGTAGTAGTTTGTTTATCATAATAACGATACTGTGTCTTTGTCTTCACTCTGTCCGAGGAAAGAGTTGATGCAAGAGAAGCATCAGTTGTCCAATCGGTCCATGCATTGTTTACATTGTAATTTGACACATATGAATGTGAACAACGTGTACAGGTAAGTATTGCCTCACCATAAGAGGTGCAAGTTGGCGAAGTATAACCCGTTGCATAATTATGACCGAGTTTAGGTTCAACAGCTGTGTAAGTGTGACTCGAATCACGCTTACATACAAAAGTTCTTACACCATCGGTTGTGCAAGTCGGCTTTGTGGTAACAGTACCAGCGTCCCAATCGTGATCCAAAGGTGCTTCGCAAGCCTCACCGCAAATCTTACAATATCCCCAACTAAGACAAGTAGCTCCGGGATCAATAACATGTCCGCCTTTTGTGGTTCTTGTTTCTTCATATCCACATCGTGTACAAGTACGCTTATCATAACCATCCTGACTGCAATTTGCTGCCTGAACAACTGTCCAAGCACAAAAATTATGACTAACCTTCGGTGATTCCTGATGGCTGAGATACTTAAAGTTTGAGAGTCTTATCCAACCCCAACTGCCGTATCTGAATGTATAACCCCATGCTCCATCAGCACTTTTCTTGTATACGTGAGCGTAATCAGGATTACTTCCGTTAAGGAAGGTATTATAATATCCGGATGAAGTTGATGTTGATTTATAAAGTCTTGTATCTGAACCCGTAGCTACGTAAACATCAAAACTCTTGTGATTCTGATTAACGCAGGTTGAACCGTTCATTTTCATAAGGTATGTTCTCTCAGGCTTAAAACCAAGATGCCATTCATAACCCGCTTCATCAGATCTGTACATTACTCTACCGGTTGAATGTGCTGCAACAACCGGAGTACCATTTTTAATATCTATAACAATAGCGGTATGTGTCATTCTGCTTGAGCCTTCACGGCTATAAAGAATAACGTCACCGATACTTACATCGGAAGCCTTTGGATTTTTTATAACCTGTGCACCTATTTTAACCAGATAATTATATAACTGCTGACAACGAATATATGAACCCTCGTAATCAGAGCCTTTATATGTACCCCAATGAGCATAGTAACCACTGATATTCCAATATGTGTTCATATCAAGGCCACCCATATAGAGACACTGAGACACAAAGTTTGCACAGTCGCCACCATCATCCCAGTAGCCCTTATTATAAAGAACAGAGTAATAATCATACAAATGATCCTTTGCCCATTGTGCAGCTGCAGTTGAACAATAATTAACATTAACAGCCTCCGCCTTGCTACTGAACCAATCCGGCAGGTCTATATCAAGACCTACGAATCCCTGCATTGGTGCAGAAGTCACCAGCATAAGCACAACAAGAATTGTACATACGATTTTTTTGAATACTTTCATAATAAATCCCCTTTCAATTACAAATTGACAATATAATAATACTCTTAAATTACTTAATATTCAATTCGCAAAACAGAAAATTAAAGCAATGATATTTGGTTATAATTCCCATACCTATCAAGTGCGAAAAAAAGCTGCAATATATAAAAAATCCTCGTAAAACTAGTGTTCACAAGGACTTTTGTTTGAATTTTATTTCACAATATAATCACGACTCATTGTACTATATGATCAATACTCATACGATAACAGGAAATCTGCCACATGCATAGTTTTTATACCCTGATAATTACCTCCGGCAAACTCATCGGTACGCAAAAGATATTTAGGATAATTGTCATTTATTTCCAGTAATCGATCATATTCTCTTTTCTCTGTTTTTTCTGACTTTATTTCTCTTGTTATCTGAATATAAAGTTTATCATTCTGTTTGCTGGCAACAAAATCAACTTCTCCGTTATAAGTTTTTCCTATGCAAACCTCATAGCCTCTTCTGAGAAGCTCAAGATACACGATATTTTCCAACATAGCAGCAACAGATTCGTCGTTATAACCGAGAACACTATATTTAAAAGAGCTATCTGCCAAATAAAACTTTTCCCGAGTCTTGAGTATTTCTTTACCTTGCAAATCGTATCTTGAACATCTATGAAGAATATATGCACTCTCCAATTTTTCAAGATAGCTGTAAACAGTTTCATTGTCTATACTGCGATGTTCAGATTTAATATAATCTGCAATCGATTTAGCTGAAAAAGTCTTGCCGACATTGTCAAAAACAAACTTAACAACACGCTCTAACTGATCAACCTTACGCACCTGATTACGTCTGACAATGTCAGAAAATATAGTTGAATTATAAATATCACGCACTATGGTGTAAACACTGTCAATAGGATATTCCTGCAGGTGTATTGCAGGAAAGCCACCGTATTTAATATAGTTTATCAGTTCTTTATGAGTATCCTCTAATTTGCTATGCTGTTTTTTAAATGTGAGGTATTCTGCAAACGAAAGTGTAAAAATACGAAAAGTTACATAGCGACCTGTAAGATAAGTTGAAATCTCTGATGACATCATACGGGAATTTGAACCGGTAACATAAATATCAACATCATAGTCTGTATTTATTGAATTAACGGTCTTTTCCCAAAAATCAATTTCCTGTACCTCATCGAGAAACAAATAAGTCTTTTCGTCAGAGACTAATCTGCCCTTTAACAGTTCATAAAGCTGTTTAGCTGTCATACCATCATATTCCATAGAATCGAATCGCAAACTGACAATTCTGTTTTCATCCACACCTCTTTTGCGAAGTTCACCCATTATCATCTGCATAATAGTCGATTTACCGCAACGACGGACGCCTGTGAGTACTTTAACAAAGGGTGTATCTGTAAAAGCCATTATTTTATTCACATAATTTTCTCTGAATATCATATTAATCGCCTCCATACGCTTATGATTATAACATCAAACACACCATCAGTCAAGAAGTTTTGCGATTATAACCTTAAAAACTTTTATATATACTGTATTTTTACGATTATATCTTTAAAATTATATATTTAAATACAAAATTTCATCACTCATTTTCCACACCAAATGAGCGATGAAATGAGTGATGCATCTATAATCTGCGACATCCAACGGATTTTTATCCGCTGGATGTATGTCGTTTTATTAAATTATAACGGCTCATTACAATATTGATAATCTCTTTGCCTCTGACTTTCATATTGAGTTTATGAAGAATATCCGCTATGAGTTCTTCTGTAATTTCAGGTATCAATTTGCGGTACTGAGGATATACAGCAACAAGCTCATTAAAAAGAGCAATGAGGATATCTTTTTCGGTCGCCTTATTTGTCGGATAGCCACGAGCTATAAGAGCCATATTGTTATCAAAATTAGGTGCTAAACCTATAAATTTACCTGTTTTGATATCTCTGAGAAGACCGAAGTTATTGGTATGTCTGTCAGGATTAGCGGTGATTGTATCAAGGAAAATCATTTTA